>NZ_WXWT01000090.1:0-10682 GCF_009904725.1 Vibrio sp. V43_P6S15P86 | reverse complement strand
GCTCCTGATCCATAGAAGATTAGAAGAATTACGGACCTATGTGGCAAGATTTCTTGACGTTGATTCCTATTGCTATCACGATGCTAAATATCGATATGTAGAGCTATTTTCTCCAAACCATAAACCATTACATATTAGTAATTACGATATTATCGCTCGAGTAGATAATTCATTAGTGGTAAACTTCATAATGGTTATCGCAGTTGAATTTGATGGTGGCATAGAGCCTTACTCGTGCTTGCTTCAAGCTCGCTACAATAAAGGTTCAGTCGAATTTAATGTATCAGAGAGGGAAAGCCATTGGACCCTAGAACTGGATAAGGTGACGGTACAAATTTTCAAAAAAATTAAGCAGTCACTATCTTTTAACCCATTAAGATTAAGATAAATTGTAGGTACTGGCTTTAATTCTTATTAGGCTTTGTTGCACAATTTCTATGGAAAGCGAAGATGTCTAACGTTAAGTCATGATTAACCAATATATTTATGAGAATGAAGGCTTGTGATAACCATACCGCTTTTTCCACTTCTCGTTGGAGCCGTAGAGCTTCTGACAACCTAATGCTAAATGACGAGGATGTCCTTGTTGCCAGAAGACAGGCCCTTCTCGTGGTGGGATAAGCGGAACCGCTCGCTTGACCCGTATAGAATCATGGCAATTCCTTGTGTCATAGGCACCATCATCTGATATCTCAATGATTTTTCGACATGTCTGCTTGAGTAAGTTGGGGAGCACTTCGGCATCGGTTACGTTAGATTAACTCAGCTCTGCTACGACTATTTCATGGGTGCTGGTATCTATTGTGATATGCAGCTTACACCAGACTCTGCGCTTCCCATAAGTACCATGCTTCTTGACCTTCCATTCACCTTCGCCATAAACCTTGAGGCCAGTGGCATCAATTGCCAGATGTTGTATTGCTTCTCTGGTTTTGGTTTTAAATGAAACCTCAACTTCCTTGACTCGAGGGCTTATACAGGTGTAGTGCGGGCAAACAAGCGGAATGTTAGCCAGCTTAAATACTGAGTCTAGAAAACCTTGCAGCGCTCTCAATGGCATAAAGAATACGCGTTTCACCATCAGTGCGGTAGTAATGGCTAAGTCGCTGAGTCGGCGATGTCTACCACGCTTGCCTTGTTTGTTTTGCTTCCAATCGGCTATCGCTTCCTCATCAATCCAAAAGGTCAGAGAACCATGGTTAATTAAGGCTTGATTGTACTGCTTACAATTCGTCGTTTTGTAACGAGGTTTAGGCATGAGGCTACGAGGATTAATGGGTGTAGCCGATCAGATCGTGGCATCTTGATTTAGTTCCATGGATTTAAGCAACAAATAGAAATAATGACCCATTACTACAAGAGCCATCATGCAAACCCACTCATGAAGCTTCTTGTAAATAATGATAGGGTCTTACTTTTGTGTATGCTTACGGCTGTACTCCAGAAATAAATGATGGCTGTACGGTTAGAGAGGGAGCAGACCCAAATGGGTGGGTTCAAGTAGCACCGTATAGTACGCATAAGAACTCAACAGTGGTTGTTCTTTATGAAGGCAGAGGTAAAGTGTCAGACAAACCATTTACGGATAATACACATCATTACATAGAAATAGCGGACTTTTCATACTTTGACCTGTATAATCTTAGTTCACTTGCATCGAATCTGACAGTGGGCTTTTTTCACTTTGTCATACTTGGAGTTATTCATGGTTTGCTATTGTTAGATTTTCCGAAACTGATACTTGTCCAATGGTTTTTTTATTTACGACCATACGGTTTTTAGTGAAGATGATTGATCTCAAAGAATCTAGCTCAGCTAGAAAAGATCTGCCCATAAATCTTGCTAAACACATCCACTATACCCGTATAAGTAACGAAAGCTCTGTCGTGCTTTAATTACTCAATTCAGTCTACAGAAAATTTTGACCGCATCTAATGTTGTGTAACTTTCTTACACTTAATCTCAGTGTTTTTGTTGAAGCTAACTAAAAGGACATGTTATGGTTTTAAAGTTGGACAAATTATGGTTTTAGCCAATATGTAACATGTTGAGTTTAAACTATGTGGTTGGACGCATTATGGTTTTAGCGACAAAAAGCCCTGCGTATATCGCAGGGCTTTTTTCGTTTTTGAACCCTCTTTTACTGCGTTTGCTCTTCAAAGTCTTCTGATGAATCAAGTTTCTTGAGGTTATTTAGGTATAATTTATAATCTCACGCGCTTGATACCGAACTGTCGTGAAGATTATTTCGAGTACATTCGCCGAATAACCATTTTCACCTGGGATACTTTAATGATTTCAAAAAACCAATTAAAACTGCTTCGTGCTTTAGGTCAAAAGAAACAGCGTAAAGCGCATGGCTTATTCCTAGTTCAGGGTGAAAAGAACGTTTTAGAGCTGGCAAGTAGTTCATTAAAGGTGAAGCATGTCTTCGCAACCGAGGCATTTCTCGAACAAAACGCTAGTGCGCTATGTAGTTTTGATTGCATTGAAGCATCGCTTGACGACCTGACCAAAGCGAGCACTCTCGTGAGCAATAACGCGGCCATTGCAGTGGTTGAAATCCCGAGTGTAAAAGTGCCTCAAGCAAAAGGCTTGATGATTGCGCTAGATGGCGTATCTGACCCAGGTAATCTAGGAACGATTATTCGTGTCGCAGACTGGTATGGCATCAAGCACATTATTGCGAGTACAGATTGTGCTGATCCGTATAATCCTAAGACGATCAGCGCGACCATGGGCAGTTTTGGCCGCGTACAAGTGAGTCTGGTGGATTTGCCAAGTTACTTAGAAGAAGCCAACTTGCCAGTTTATGGCGCGTTTCTGGAAGGGGAGAGCGTTCATAAAACGGAATTCGCTGCTGAAGGTATTTTGTTGATGGGCAGCGAGTCCCACGGCGTACGTGAAGAAGCTGCGAAGCTCGTGACAAATAAGATCACGATTCCGGCATTTGGTGGTGCTGAGTCGCTGAATGTCGCAATGGCAACCGGTATTATTTTAGACAATATGCGTCGACATCATTGTTAATGTAACTATGCGCCAATAATGAAGCCAGTCAATTTGACTGGCTTTGTTGTATTTACCACCTGTTAAAAATGAGCCCATTTGCAAGTTGTACTCAATTAAACAACAGTGAATGCCGAGGATGACTTAATTTTGATTCAGATCAATAGGCTGCACCTATAAATAAAATTACTCATTTCCATTTAGTAAATTCAGGAAATTAGGCGACACTTATCTAAAGGCCGCAATAAAATGCCCTTAAGGAGATAAGAATGCATTCATTAAAAGTAAAAGATTACATGACGTTGCAAGCGGTGACCTTCACTAAAGATATGTCACTTTCGGCTGCTTTGAATAAAGTCATGCAAAGCGTCACATTAGGTGGGCCCGTCATTGATGAGAATGAAAAGGTAGTTGGATTCTTATCAGAACAAGACTTGTTAGATAAATTGGTGAAAGCGAGTTATCACTGCCAAGACACGCATACCGTTCAAGAGTGTATGCATGACGATGTTTTATCTGTTTCTCCAGACATGTCAGTGATTGAGTTGGCTGACATGATGAAGATTGGTAAGCCAAAAATGTATCCAGTGGTTGACGGCAAAGGTAAATTGGTTGGCGTTATCACTAGGCGAGATGTGCTGCGCGCCATCGGGATGACTTTAAATGAATGTTTTAAGCATCCAGTTTAACCTTTCTGATCAAATATCATAGGTGCTTGATTTTAAATAAGTCATTTGGAAAGACGCTTCGGCGTCTTTTTTTTATTTTCAATCGACGAGTTTTTAAAAAATCACCTTGACCTTGGAGCTAGCTCTAAGGTTTATCCTTAGTCATAGGCAAAGAGCCTACACCAATAAGGAAAATAAATTATGTGTACGAAACATCAAGGTTGCCAATCCAGCAAAATCAAAACTGCGGTGCCGCTTGGCGCGAGCGAGTCGTGCTGCGCACCAGTAAAATCTTCACTCAGCATTTCTCAAGCTGGCGTAGAAGTGTCCGAAAGTTCATGTTGCAGCGGAGGTAGTTGTAGCGCCGATCCTGGTGAGGAAGAAGAGCCCTCAAGGGAGAATGATTCCTCAATTCGAAACTCGTGGCTTGTGTCAGGTATGGATTGCCCTTCATGTGCACAAAAGCTTGAAAAAGCTATTACGTCTTTGGAAGGTGTTAGCCAAGCAAAAGTCTTGTTTGCAACAGAAAAACTGGTTGTCGATTTTGATAATCACGAGCTGACCTCTACGATAGAACATGCAGCCCAACAAACAGGTTTTCCGCTTTCTTCACTCGATGCTCCAAAACCAAATACCGCAACGAAAGGCTGGCGTGGGGTAGTAAAAGACAACATTCAAATTCTCTCTATTGCTAGTGCGATGGCTGTCGCGGCAATAATTTCTAAGATCGACCCTCAAATAAGCGCTTGGTTATTCACGTTGACCTGCTTACTGGGTTTATACCCAATTGCGCTCAAAGCATTCAAGTTGGCGCGTAGCGGTACGCCTTTTGCGATTGAAACGTTAATGAGTGTGGCAGCGCTCGGCGCTTTATATTTAGGTGAAACCGCTGAAGCGGCAATGGTGTTATTGCTTTTCCTTATTGGTGAAAAGTTAGAAGCATATGCATCATCCCGCGCTCGAAGTGGTGTCCAAGCGCTAATGGACTTAGTCCCAGAAAATTCAATTTTAATTGTTGATGGTGAGCGTAAAGAGGTGCCTGCAGCTCAGCTTAAGCCGGGGGATATTATAGAAGTTGCACCCGGTGGTCGTTTGCCAGCGGATGGTGTGTTGCAAGATGCGCTTGCAAGTTTTGACGAAAGCGCGTTAACGGGAGAATCCGTTCCCGTTGAGCACCAAACGGGTGGCAAAGTGATGGCCGGGGCTGTGGTTGTCGATAAAGTCGTTCGTTTACAGGTGACCTCTCGCCAAGGCGAGAATGCGATTGACCGAATTCTCCATTTGATTGAAGAAGCAGAATCTCGTAAGGCACCATTAGAACGTTTTCTGGATAAGTTCAGCCGTTGGTATACGCCGCTGATGATGTTGGTGTCCCTGATGGTTATCGTCACGCCACCACTGTTGTTTGCTCAACCATGGGAAACGTGGATTTATCGAGGACTTGCCCTGTTACTGATCGCCTGTCCGTGTGCGTTGGTTATTTCAACGCCTGCAGCGATTACTTCTGGCTTGGCGGCTGCGGCGAAGCGGGGGGCATTAATCAAAGGTGGTGCGGCGCTTGAGTTGCTTGGTAAGGTTGAGTCCGTCGCATTTGATAAAACCGGTACATTGACGCAAGGTAAACCACAGGTGACCGACGTCTTTGCTTTTGGTGTAGATGAAGACAAGTTACTTAGCCTGACAGCCTCAATCGAAGTTGGCTCAAGCCATCCTCTCGCGGTTTCTTTAGTTAATAAAGTGCAACAGCAGGGGCTTCCTATTCCTGAAGCGCTAGATAAAACCGCGCAAGTGGGCTCTGGTGTCACAGGTTACGTCGATGGGAAAATAGTCCAAGTAGTCACGCCTTCTAAGGCCGATTTCCCACTTTCTCAAGAAACCGAAGAGCGAGTGGTGACGTTGGAACAACAAGGTAAAACGGTTGTCATTGTGCGTTACGATTACGAGGTCATTGGCGTGATTGCATGGCAAGATACATTGCGCCCAGATGCCCAAGAAGCTATCGCTACGTTGAAGGAGCTTGGGATAACGTCGGTGATGCTAACCGGTGACAACCCGAGAAGTGCTGAG
This sequence comes from Vibrio sp. V43_P6S15P86, assembly GCF_009904725.1. Taxonomy (NCBI): domain Bacteria; kingdom Pseudomonadati; phylum Pseudomonadota; class Gammaproteobacteria; order Vibrionales; family Vibrionaceae; genus Vibrio; species Vibrio sp. V43_P6S15P86. Next base: position 4,941 of record NZ_WXWT01000090.1, on the reverse strand, counting down.
GCAATGGCGGCCAGAATAGGCTTGGATTATAAAGCAAGCTTATTACCAGCAGATAAAGTGCATTACGTCGAGAAACTATCACAGCAACACACCGTTGCAATGGTGGGAGATGGTATTAATGATGCGCCAGCGATGAAAGCTTCGAGTATCGGTATTGCGATGGGAGGCGGTACGGATGTTGCGCTGGAAACGGCCGACGCGGCATTAACGCACAATCGTCTGATTGAGTTACCTGCCATGATAGAACTATCGCGTGCGACGTTAAGTAATATTCGTCAGAATGTTGCGTTAGCGCTTGGTTTGAAAGGCGTTTTCTTGGTGACAAGTTTACTGGGCATTACGGGTCTATGGGTGGCAGTATTAGCCGATAGCGGCGCAACTGCACTGGTTACGTTAAATGCGTTGAGATTGCTCCGTTTTGAGTCCAAGCAGGCCAAGTGACCTACCTAACTAGCTAATAAAAAGCTCGAGGCATTCGTGTCTCGGGCTTTTTTAACCGTATCGACGAAATCTAATAATATGTTTTAGTTTGTTTTTTAAATCACGCATCGCTATGCAACAAAATGAGCCAAACTCCCCAAAAGTGTGATCATTGCTTGTTTTGGGTGAAATTATAGTTTCATTACATTTTCTCATTGTGATTGTGATCACTCTATGTTGGTGAAAGGTTCGCTACAGTGCATTTGTACCCAATAACTGATTAATGAGCTTATTGTTCATAAAATAAGCCACAATAAGGAGCGACTTATGTCTCAAGCTGTATTTCATTTAGGTGTTACTGAAGCTGATCTTAATGGTGCGACTCTAGCCATCATTCCTGGTGATCCAGCGCGCGTTCAAAAAATCGCAGAACAAATGGAAAACCCAGTATTTCTAGCAAGTCACCGTGAATACACGCTATACCGTGCCGAATTAGACGGTAAACCTGTTGTGGTTTGTTCTACAGGTATTGGTGGCCCTTCTACCTCTATCGCAGTTGAGGAACTCGCGCAACTTGGTGTTCGTACTTTCCTACGTGTTGGTACAACTGGCGCAATTCAACCGCATGTAAACGTAGGTGACATGATCGTAACGACGGGGTCAGTTCGCCTTGACGGTGCGAGCCTGCACTTTGCGCCAATGGAATTCCCAGCAGTTGCTGACTTTGAAGTAGCAACTGCAATGAAAGCGGCAGTAGAAGAGTCTGGCGCTGCGGTTCACATGGGTGTGACGGCTTCAAGTGATACGTTCTACCCAGGTCAAGAGCGCTACGACACGTTCTCTGGTCGCGTTGTTAAGCGTTTCCAAGGTTCTATGCAAGAATGGCAAGACATGGGCGTACTTAACTTTGAGATGGAGTCTGCAACATTGCTAACAATGTGTGCGAGCTCTGGTCTAAAAGCAGGTTGTGTAGCGGGTGTAATCATCAACCGTACACAAAAAGAGATTCCAGATCATTCAACACTGAAAGAGACGGAAGCTCGTTCAATTAAGGTGGTAGTAGAAGCAGCGCGTAAAATGCTGTAAGCCGCGATAATTGGCATGTTAAACAAACGGAAAAACCAGAGGCACGCCTCTGGTTTTTTTCTACCTATCTAAACCCACACTTAAAAATTAGGTATGAAAAAAGCAGCCTGTAACGCTGCTTTTGATCATTTTGAATTCTAGCTTTTATCGCTGATGTTAGATCTCGTCCGAGCCGCCTGCGTCTTTAAACCAAGCCGTTAGGTGCGTTCTTAAGTCTTTAAGCTCATCAGGGCCAATCAGAGCTAGCCCCAAATCTTCTGCACGAGTAATGTCATTGTGACGAAGCGGTCGGAAGCTCACCAGCATTGCACGTGCTTGTAAACCACCTAGCAGATCTCTGAGGGACTCTAGCTTGTACAAGGTGTCATCGCCGTCATCTCGCATGCCTTTGGTTTTACACTCAATGATGTGGAGCTTGTTGTTTACCACTGTTGCAACATCCAACTCATTGCGTACTTCACTTTCACCAAGTTTGCGATAAACCTGAACATTCAAAGAGCGATCTTGAATCGTCGGCATCGTATCTTGAATTTGCTTGACCGTGCTGTGTACCAGAGTCTCTAACCATTCACCGTTTGAAAAGCGGCGTGCATCTTCATCTGCAAACGTTAGAACGCCATTCTCATAAGTGGCGATTTGCGCTTCCACTAAGTCCGAAAGCAGCATGTTGAGCTCACGGTAGCCTTGTTGCTTTTCAGAAAGCTCCACATCAAGTTTTTGCTCTTTGCGGCATGTGGTTGCAAGGTAGTTAAGAGTCGCTAAGCCTGGACCAAGCTCAAGCGCATTTGAGGCCCAGCGTTCACCAAGTTCATACAGTTTTTTATCAAGAAGAGGAGGTAAATCAACGTGGTGGAACTCGCCGCGTGCGCCGAAGATGGTGAGGTAGTCAGCAATCGTAATGTGGTCTTCGACTTGAGTATCTTCTTTGCCATCTGGGTATAACCAGCAAAGCTTATCGCTACTTGGCTCAACCACAAAAATTGGCCAGCGATAGGTACGGAAAACCTCGTACACAGACAATAAGCGATGACGAAGACCGCAACTGGCGTTCAATTTCACATCTTCGCCGCGTTCATGGAGATCTTTTGCCAGTTTTTGAATCGCTTGTTTGATCAGCGAAGTATTGACGGCGGATGGGATTTCAAAAAATTCGGAAGTAATGTCTCGTTGCTCTAAAACGGCACTCAGTCGGTCAAATATATCTAACTGGCTCTTGTCTCCGATGAAGACGATATGTGTGCTTAGCGTACGATTATCTAATAGAGGAGTGACCAATCTCACTGGGTCTTGGTCGATAATACCAACATGAACAGCCATAGATTTTCCTTTTTATGAGGCCGCTCGAAAATAGATGTGCAAGGGGATGAGCTGGCCATATTAATCATATGTAGACATGGCTGATAAAAAACAAGGGCGACTTAACAAAAAGTCGCCCTTATACAGTTGATTGCACTGATTAATGCTCAAATTTATAAATGATTTATAACTTAAAGCGGTGAACCAATTCATTCTGTTGATGAGCCAAGTGAGTCAGGGATTCACTGGTCTGTGCGATGCTCGACATAGCTTGGAAGCTTTCATCGGCGATACTATTGATATCTTCAATACTGCGTGCAATGTCTGCTGAGGTTTCACTTTGCTCTGCTGCCGCTTGCGAAATATGCGTACTCATTTGGCTGATTTCGATGATTAGCGCTTGAATCTCTTCCATTGAGCTGTTCGCTTTTGATGCTTGCTCAACAGACATCTCCATATCGCTCATACAGCTTTGTATTACTTGATTTGCTGACTGAGAGCTGGATTGCAGATTACTGATCATCGATTCAATTTCAGTGGTGGACTGAGTGGTTCTGGATGCAAGCACACGCACCTCATCGGCCACTACCGCAAAGCCGCGACCTTGCTCGCCAGCGCGAGCCGCTTCAATTGCTGCATTCAATGCCAATAGGTTAGTTTGTTCAGCAATGTTGCGAATCACATCGAGGATAGAACCAATTTGACCACTCATTTTTTGCAATTCAGAGACAGCGGAAACGGATTCGTTCAAACGCGTTTCCAGTTGATTTATGGTCGAGATATTGCTGCTCATGACATTTCTGCCTTCTTCAGAGGCAGATTCGACACGCTGCACCATTTCTAGTGAGCCTTGTGCACTTTGAGCGACTTCTTGCACTGAGTGAGACATTTCCGTCATTGCGGTCGCAACGTTTGCTGTTTGCTCGCGTTGTGAACTTAATTTGCTTTGCGCTTGCGAAGACGTGCTTTCGTTTGTTGCTGCGGTCGAAGATAGGTTCTCTGACGCTTCGTTGAGTTTCACTAAGATCTCGTGAAGACTGTCGGCGAGTGAGTTAATGTGTCCACTTACTCGGCTGAACTCGTTGTTATAGCGAATATCGATACGTTGTGTCATGTCACCTTCAGTCAGGCTTTCAAGCACTTTTAGAATACGAGTCAATGGCTCGCGAACGCTGTGCGCGATGTGGTAGCCAATCGCTGTGGCAAGTAGCACGACAACAACGCCAATGATGATGGCTTTCGTCACACCCGCAGAATAAATGTCACCAGCGTCTGCTAACGACTCATTAAGTTTATCCGTTGCGGTTGTCGTAAATTGCTCAAGAATCGCCATGGTTGAATCAACTTTATTCGCTAGGTTGGCGATGTTGTTGTATAGCGCTGCACGAGCATTTAGGTAATTATTGTGCTGGTCTAACACCCCTCCACGCATTCCCACGTCGCGTGTGAATTGTTCTACCGACTCACCAAACGCTGTTTTTAGTTCAGGCAATTGAGTAACTAAACCACGGAAAGCATAGTTCAAATGAGTCACTGCTTTGCGGTTTTTGGTCACGGCTTGCGTAACAAACTCAGGATCAGAGCTGGCGAGGGCATCAGAGGTTATAACTTCGGCATCTTTTAGCTTAATGAAGTAACTCTTCGCCATGACTTTGACAGAAATGCTGGTTTGATCTGCCACATATTCTTTAAGGCCGACCGACAACTCGGTATTCAGCTTTTGGAAGCGACGTGACGATTTTTGCACTTTTTCTTGCGCAGCGAACATCGCTTCGTAGTTGTCCATGGCTTCAAGAGCTTCAGTAAAATAGCTCTGCTCTAACGTTTTTAATTGTGAAAACGGTTCGGCAAGAGAAGGGTAGATTTGGCTTGCTGTTTCCAATTGAGCCAAAGTGGATTCGAAACGTTGTTGAGATCTAGCAAATTCCTGACGCATTTCATCCATGCGTTGTTTATTCTCTGTCGTCAGAAAATCTTTAAACGATTTGTCGGCAGAAAGCAGTTCAACACTGGTTTGGTTAGATAACGATACCAGTGGTAGGGATGATTTAGACACGGTGCCAAACTTCCCGTGAATATCACTCATTCCTCCCATCATAATGGCAATTGTGACGGCAAATAGGATGATGATCAGAGCAA
>NZ_WXWT01000414.1:0-10684 GCF_009904725.1 Vibrio sp. V43_P6S15P86 | reverse complement strand
CGGATAAATTTGCATCAAAAGCGGTCAAAAGAGCACGTTATTTCTACAGTTCTCTGAATTTATCTGCGAAAAGAGCCACTTTTTCCCAATTGGTGTACTCTACATCTTTGGTCGTATCGGTTTCGCCACCTGTCATCGACATAATGAACCTAATCATAGTTCTGTCGAACCAGCCGTAACGTGGGTAATAAAGTGCACCAGCAAAAACACCGATTAACGTTGGTTTCCAAGGCGACTTAATTAGGAACTTGCGAATGTAGGCACTACCTTCAGGAGTATCCTTTCCTTGGTCCTCTTTACGAGCGGTTAGGTTTACGCAGAAAAATGCCACTTTATTTTGCTCCAATTGATTGAGGTTTCGCTCAATAAACTGGTATAGCTTTTTATTAAGATGGCCATAGCGAATAGAGGCGCCTATCAACACTCTGTCGTATTGGCTGAAGTCAATCGTCTCGACATTATGTAAATCCACCAGCTCACAATCGAAGTCTGGAAGTTGTTCATCTATATAGTGAAGAATTTTTTTAGTCTGCCCTTCGCGGGAAGAGTATAGAAATAATGCTTTTGCCACGATTTCCCCTTAGCTACGCCAAAACGTCGGCGTAAGTAGAATAAGTAAGGTAAAGATTTCCAAACGACCAAACAGCATAGAAACTATCAATACCCATTTTGCTTTGTCGTTAACATCACCAAAGTGAAGCGCCACTTCTCCCAAGCCAGGACCGAGGTTGTTCAGAGTCGCAGCCACCGCAGAGAATGCACTGAGCTCGTCCATCCCTGTAGCAATCAAGCCCAACATACAAACCACAAATACCAATGCGTACGCGGAGAAGAAACCCCAAACCGCATCGACAACACGTTGCGGTAGGGCACTGCCACCTACTTTGATGGTGTAAACCGCGCGTGGATGGACTAAACGTTTTAGTTCACGCGCACCTTGTAAGGTAAGAAGCAGGATACGGATCACTTTCATGCCGCCGCCTGTTGAACCAGCACAACCACCTATAAAGGAAGAGAACAATAACAGCACAGGTAAGAAGAGCGGCCAATCCGCAAAACCTGTTGTCGTAAAGCCCGCTGTTGTGGATATTGATACGGTTTGGAACAGAGCCTGATCGAAAGCATCGTATGTCGATGTGTAAGAGTGATGTTTCAGTAATAATAGAAAGCAAATGATAAATAGCAGCACTTGAATAAACAAGAAGGCGCGAAACTCAGGATCTTTCCAGTAATACTTGGGATGTACGCCACCTGATGCAAATGCAGCAAAGTGCAGCGTGTAGTTACATGCAGATATAAGCAGAAAAACCACGGTAATCAGGTTAATCGCGTAACTATCAAAGTATCCGATGCTGGCATCGTGGGTAGAGAAGCCACCAATGGCAATGGTGGAAAAGCTGTGACTGATGGCGTCAAATGGCGTCATACCAGCTAACCAAAAAGCCGATGCACAGGCGATAGTCAGGCTCAAATAGATGTACCAAAGCGCCTTAGCAGTTTCTGCTATGCGCGGCGTCACTTTAGTGTCCTTTACTGGGCCAGGGATCTCGGCGCGGTAAAGCTGCATACCACCGATGCCAAGTACTGGCAAAATCGCCACCGCTAATACGATGATCCCCATACCGCCGAACCACTGCAGTAACTGTCGATAGAATAGAATTGCTTTAGGTAACTCATCCAAACCAACAATAACGGTCGCCCCGGTCGTCGTGAGAGCAGAAAACGATTCAAAAAACGCATCTGTCACTGAGACGTTCGGGTTGTCAGCTATTAGAAAGGGGATCGATCCTGCGCTGCCAAGTACTGTCCAGAACAGAACGACAATAAGAAAGCCATCTCGAGCTTTAAGCTCGTGCTTATACCTGCGGTTTGGGTACCAACAAACGGCCCCACAAAACAGCAGAACAAAAAATGTCGTGACAAAAGGCACACCTGCACCATCTCGATAGATCAGCGCAACGAGTGCTGGCGCAAGCATAGTGACACTAAAGAGTGCGAGCAGTAGCCCGACGATTCGAATAATTGAACGAAATTGCATGGATAAATTGACTAGCGAAGCTGTCCCTGTTGCTTCCTGTTTTTCATTATTGTCCGTCTAGCGGAGTGACAATTGCCTTTGCCCCGCTTTTATTGATGATTGCTTGGGTAAACGCGCTCACTTCTCGAAGCTCAATTTCCACCACTAATACCACCTGATCGCTGTATTCAGCCTCGACTTCTATCGCACCAAATTGCGGCATGATTGACTGTGCGATCGGCATAAACCCATAGTCTAACGTTAGTCTGAGCTTTGTGGTTATTTTTTTCTCAATAGTTTGAAGCAGCTTGAGCGCTTGTTGTACCCCACCCCCATACGCTTTAACCAAGCCGCCTGTACCTAACTTGATTCCACCAGAGTATCGCGTGACCACTGCCGTGATCTCCCCCACCCCAGAGCCAGACAGCTGCGCCAAGATCGGTTTGCCTGCAGTTCCGGACGGCTCCCCATCATCACTAAAGCCCCATTTCATTGAATCTTCCGGGCGACCTGCAACAAAGCCCCAACAGTTATGTCTGGCATCAGCGTGTTTAGCTTTGATTTGATCAACAAATGCTTTTGCAGCTTCGATACTTGGCGTGTGTGCCAAATAAGTAATGAAGACGCTCTTTTTAATTTCTTCTTCAAATTGAGCGGGCTCTGCTGGAATCAGATAAGGCTTGTCATTCATAGGATTATGGATTCAGGTCTATTTGCCTGAAGTCTATCACGAGTGTGATTTACCCGTCGCATAAGATCTGCCACAGCGCACAATGTTAAACACTTGTTTAAAAAATGTATTGAAATTAAACAATCCACGATCCAAACTAACTTTACTGGTCAAACCAGAACAAAAATAAAACGACTTCCTCGATACCTATTTGCCGAGGTACACGGCGTCGTTGAAATAGGTATACAGACAATCCACGATTGTATGTCATGGAGATAGACAATGATTTACCAAGCCGAAACCCTACAGGTAAAGGAAATACAAGATGGTATTGCAGAGCTAACCTTCTGCTCTCCAAAATCCGTCAACAAACTCGACCTAGCGACATTGGAATCGCTAGATAAAGCTCTTGATGCGCTCATTGCCCATCAAGGCCTCAAGGGGTTGTTGCTCACTTCAGATAAAGACGCATTCATTGTAGGCGCAGACATTACCGAGTTTTTAGGCCTGTTTGCTAAAACGGATGCCGAGCTCGACCAATGGCTGCAATTTGCTAATAGCATCTTTAACAAATTAGAAGACTTACCCGTTCCGACCATCTCAGTGATCAAAGGCCACGCTCTTGGTGGCGGTTGTGAATGTGTGCTAGCAACAGACATGCGTATTGGTGACAAAACCACCAGCATCGGCCTACCAGAAACGAAACTGGGAATCATGCCTGGCTTTGGTGGTTGTGTACGCTTGCCTCGCGTTATTGGCGCAGACAGCGCAATGGAAATCATCACCCAAGGTAAAGCATGCCGAGCTGATGAAGCATTGAAAATTGGCTTACTCGATGCTGTTGTAGAGACTGATGCTTTATACGAATCAGCACTACAAACTCTTAACTCTGCAATTAACGAGAAACTTGACTGGCAAGCACGCCGAGCACAGAAAACATCTCCGCTAACGCTGAGTAAGCTTGAATCAATGATGAGCTTCACCATGGCGAAGGGTCTGGTGGCACAAAAAGCAGGTCCTCACTACCCTGCCCCAATGACAGCCGTTATCACGATTGAAGAAGGTGCTCGCTTTGCACGTAATGAAGCGTTAGACATTGAACGTAAGCACTTCGTGAAATTGGCTAAATCGGAAGAAGCAAAATCACTCGTTGGCCTATTCCTTAATGATCAATACATCAAAGGCATTGCGAAAAAAGCAGCGAAGTCAGCAAGTAAAGACACGCAACGTGCAGCCGTATTAGGTGCTGGTATCATGGGTGGCGGCATTGCTTACCAATCAGCGCTAAAAGGTGTGCCAGTCTTGATGAAAGACATCGCACAAGCGTCGCTCGACCTAGGCATGACTGAAGCATCTAAGCTGCTGAATAAACGCTTATCTCGCGGTCGCATTGATGGCTTTAAGATGGCGGGTATTTTAGCGTCAATCACACCGAGCTTACATTACGCAGGTATTGAAAACTCTGATGTGATTGTTGAAGCTGTCGTTGAAAACCCGAAAGTAAAAGCAGCAGTTTTAAGTGAAGTTGAATCCCATGTCGGTGACGACACCGTTATCACCTCAAACACCTCGACGATTCCTATCAACCTATTGGCAAAATCACTAAAACGCCCAGAAAACTTCTGTGGTATGCACTTCTTCAACCCAGTGCATCGTATGCCTCTTGTTGAGATCATCCGTGGTGAGCACACCTCTGATGAAACCATCAATCGTGTTGTGGCGTATGCTGCGAAAATGGGCAAATCACCAATTGTCGTTAATGACTGCCCAGGGTTCTTCGTTAACCGCGTATTGTTCCCATACTTTGGCGGCTTCAGCATGCTACTTCGTGATGGTGCTGACTTTACGAAAATCGACAAAGTCATGGAGCGTAAGTTTGGCTGGCCGATGGGACCGGCGTACTTGCTTGACGTAGTCGGCATTGATACCGCGCACCACGCACAAGCTGTGATGGCTGACGGTTTCCCTGAGCGTATGGGTAAACAAGGTCGTGATGCGATTGATGCACTGTTCGAAGCAGACAAATATGGTCAGAAAAATGGTAATGGCTTCTACAGCTACACCATAGATAAAAAAGGTAAGCCGAAGAAAACCTTCTCCGAAGCGATCTTACCGGTACTTGCTGACGTTTGTGCCGATAAGCAGGACTTTGACGATCAGACCATCATTCAACGTATGATGATTCCAATGATTAACGAAGTGGTGCTGTGCCTACAAGAAGGCATCATCGCGACTCCGCAGGAAGCAGATATGGCATTGGTTTATGGTCTTGGTTTCCCTCCATTCCGCGGTGGCGTATTCCGCTATCTAGACAGCGTGGGTATTGCTGAATACGTTGAAATGGCAAAACAACACGCCGAGCTAGGTGCGATGTACCAAGTACCGCAAATGCTGATTGATATGGCGGCGAAAGGTGAAAGCTTTTACGGTGCACAACAGCAAGGTTCTATCTAAGGAGGGATTCTAAAATGACTAATCAAACAAGAAATGTTGTCGTAGTCGATTGTCTACGTACTCCAATGGGTCGCTCTAAAGGTGGTGCTTTCCGTCATACACGAGCAGAAGATCTATCTGCGCGCCTAATGAAAGGCATTCTTGCGCGTAACCCAAAAGTGAACCCAAGCGAGATTGAAGACATCTACTGGGGCTGTGTACAGCAAACACTAGAGCAAGGCTTTAACGTTGCACGTAATGCCGCGCTACTCGCGGGCCTGCCGATTGAAATTGGCGCCGTGACGGTTAACCGCTTGTGTGGTTCATCAATGCAAGCGCTTCACGACGGTACACGTGCCATCATGACTGGCGATGCTGAAATCTGCCTAATTGGTGGCGTTGAGCACATGGGGCATGTGCCAATGAACCACGGTGTAGACTTTCACCCAGGTATGTCAAAGAACGTAGCAAAAGCTGCGGGCATGATGGGCTTAACGGCTGAAATGCTTGGTAAATTACATGGCATTAGCCGTGAGCAACAAGACGAGTTTGCCGCTCGCTCTCACGCTCGTGCGCACGCAGCAACCGTAGAGGGTCGTTTTAAAAACGAAATTCTACCAATTGAAGGCCACGCAGCAGACGGCACACTGTTCACTCTGGATTACGACGAAGTGATTCGCCCTGAAACATCCGTTGAAGGTCTATCTCAACTTCGCCCAGTGTTCGACCCTGCAAACGGTACAGTAACAGCCGGTACTTCATCGGCGCTGTCCGATGGTGCATCAGCGATGTTGATCATGAGCGAAGAGAAAGCCAATGAGCTTGGCTTGAAAATTCGCGCACGTATTAAGGGCATGGCGATCGCAGGTTGCGATCCATCCATCATGGGTTACGGTCCGGTACCGGCGACGCAAAAAGCGCTCAAGCGTGCTGGTCTTTCAATTGAAGACATGGATGTGGTTGAGCTAAATGAAGCATTTGCAGCGCAATCTCTGCCATGTGCTAAAGACTTAGGTCTGCTTGATGTGATGGATGAGAAGGTCAACCTTAACGGTGGTGCGATAGCATTGGGTCATCCACTAGGCTGTTCTGGTTCACGCATCTCAACAACGTTGATCAACCTAATGGAAGCGAAAGACGCGAAATACGGTCTGGCCACCATGTGTATCGGTTTGGGTCAGGGTATAGCGACCGTATTTGAGAGGCCTTAACGCTGGGAGTGAAGTAGGCTCAAAACGACGATGGTCGTAGTGATCTACTCAACAACCAGAATGAAATGAATAAATACTAAAATAATTTAGTATTACACTTAAGGGCGACATCAGATGTCGCCCTTTGTTTTACGCCAAACACAGTAAATATGCATACAAAGCATACATTAAATGAGTAACTTTCATTTTATTCATAGATAGAGAAGACATAGACTTGTAGACAGTTAATATCTTGCTGTATGTGGCAACTGAGTCACGCTAACGCAATTTCGGAGAACCTTATGTTTAATGCTCTAGTTCTAAACCAAGAAGACAAACGCACTATCGCTAGTATCGAGCAAATCGATGAAACACAACTGCCGGAAGGTGACGTTCTGGTTGAAGTCGATTACTCATCGTTGAATTACAAAGATGGTTTGGCGATCACAGGTAAAGGTAAAATCATCCGTAACTTCCCGATGGTACCTGGCATTGATCTAGCGGGTACGGTTGTAAGTTCTGAAGATTCGCGTTACCAAGCTGGTGACAAAGTGGTCTTAACTGGCTGGGGCGTGGGTGAAAACCATTGGGGTGGCATGGCTCAACGTGCTCGTCTAAAAGCGGATTGGCTAGTGCCACTACCAAAAGGTCTAGACAGCAAGAAAGCAATGATGGTTGGTACTGCTGGCTTAACTGGTATGCTATGTGTTCAAGCACTGCTTGATGCAGGCATCAAACCTGAAGCTGGTGAAATCCTAGTAACGGGCGCAAGTGGCGGTGTAGGCTCAGTAGCCGTAACGCTTCTAGCACAGCTTGGCTACAAAGTTGCTGCAGTGACAGGTCGTGTAGAGAAAAACGGCCCACTACTAGAAAAACTTGGTGCTAGCCGCATCATCGACCGCACTGAATTTGAAGAACCAGCACGTCCACTTGAAAAGCAAGTATGGGCAGGTGCGGTAGATACCGTCGGCAGCAAAGTACTAGCAAAAGTACTGGCGCAAATGGATTACAGCAGTGCAGTCGCCGCTTGTGGTCTTGCAGGTGGTTTTGATCTACCAACGACAGTGATGCCGTTCATCCTACGTAACGTTCGTCTACAAGGTGTGGACTCAGTAATGTGTCCAACAGAGAAACGCATCGCAGCATGGGAAAAACTGGTTGAACTACTACCAGACAGCTATTTCGAGCAAGCGTGTACTGAAGTAGAACTAGCAGAAGCACCAAAATACGCAGAAGACATCACTAACGGTCAAGTAACAGGTCGTGTGGTTATCAAGCTATAAACACTGACTCAGCGTAAACAGACGAAGAGCCGGCATTGCTGGCTCTTTTTTGTTAGCAGTTCAGCCCCATATCTTCGATACGTTTAGCTATCAGACGGCTACACTCTTCACGCACAATCGTTCTTAACCATTCTTGAGCAGGAGAATGCTCGCAACGCGCATGCCAAATCATCGAGTATTCAAACGGCGTGAATTGGAATGGTAACGGTTTCACCACCAAGTCATAACGCTCGGCAACCAGATACGCCAAGTCCGCTGGCACTGTGATGATAATTGGCAAGGTATCCATGATCGCCAATGCGGCTTCTAAATGATAAGCCCGCAGAACCATTTTACGCTTAGGTTTCTCCATCAAAGCTTGTTCGATCAGTGCCTTAACACCATCACTGATGGCGATCATGGCATGTGGATGACTCAGATAATCATCCAAGCTCATTTCTTTATCCGCTAATGGATGCTGTTTTGAAAGCATACACAGCACCCCCACTCGCCCCAACACTTCACTGCGTAGCGGCTCCACCGGACCTGTCGGGCGACAAATCGCTAAGTCTGCACCTTCATAAGTGAGCTGATCTGATAAACGGTCGTGTTGCAGTGGTAAGAAGTTAAAAGACACGTTTGGCGCTTCTTGGTAAATTCTCGGCAAAGCGAACGGTAAGATCGTTTGCATGGCATAGTCGGTGGTCACGATGTTGAAAGTCTGTACGCATTGCAATGGGTCAAACTCAACCGGAGATAACAACTGACGTAAAGACTCTAAGGGCTCGCCTAATGAGCGATCGATCTCTAACGCTTTCTGAGTTGGGATCAAATGCTGCCCCTGACGAGTAAACAGCGGGTCTCCCAATAAGTCGCGCAGACGACCAAGCACACGACTCATTGCCGATTGACTCAAATTTAGACGTGTTGCCGCCTTACTGACACTGTTTTCTTCTATCAGTACTCGCAACGCAACCAGTAAATTTAAATCTCGGCGATAGATGTCTTCCAGTTCCACGAATTAGCCACTTATTTTGTATGTGTTTGGGTAAATTGTACTCTTCAGGCAAAAAAAATCCCGCCTTTCAGCGGGGAAGCCCAAGAAAAATGGGGATAGTGTCGGAATGAAGTGTCGGTAAAAATAGGTGAGCGTTATTAAAGTATTCTGATCGAAGCAAAAAGCGCTAATTTTCTTGCTCAGATGCACCTGACCATTTGCGCATCTCGATCCAAATCCCAATAATAGTGGCAACCATGCCTACAAGAGGCATCAAAGAGGTGTCAGCTGGCGTTCTGAGTACCAAAGCACAAAACGAGATAAAACAAAGTACGGAGTAAATCGTAAGTCTGTCTAACGCTGTTAACATTGCCTCTCCTTTGCCAGTTGTTACCAAATTGTTAATTTAAGGTAAAACAAAAAATTCCGTTTGCCAAGTGGTTATTGAATATTTTTTCAACGAACGTAGAATTCACCGCTAAGTTAGTTACGAGAATCACACTATGAGCTTTAATCCTGAACTGGCAACAAAGACATTAGAGGCGGAAGGACTGCGCTGCCCAGAGCCAGTGATGATGGTCAGGAAGACAATTCGCAACATGCAAGATGGTGAGATTTTGCTGGTCAAAGCAGACGATCCATCCACGACTCGAGACATTCCGAGTTTCTGCCGCTTTATGGACCATCAATTAGTTGCGGCACAAACGGAGCAAGTTCCGTATCAGTACCTGATCAAGAAAGGATTGGAATAACCTGGTCGAACTAAAAACGGCAGCCTATATTGGCTGCCGTTTGTTTATTCGTCGTATTCGAGTGTGCGAACTTCTGATTGGAGCTTGTTAAGTTGTTTCTTCATTGCCCGCATCTCTTCATGCATAGGAATGATGTGAGCGACACGAATCCACGCTTCTACTGTCAATCCAGTAAGAACGAACGATCCTGCTACAATCGGTAACCACATATCAGTTAGCACCATCGCTAGTAAACACAGCGCTAAACCAAAAGTGAATAAATAACTCTGACTCTTCGGGGACATCCCCATGTAACGTGTAAGCATAAACTTGCCCTCTCGCTATCATTCACACCATAAAACTACCATGACAAGTATGACACTTATATGTCATCCGTCACGCAACGGAACGATTTTGAGTCAGAGTTTGAACTCGCGCAGCACGCCACTAATGATTGATAACTCACATCATTTCACGTGCAAAAAATCAGAACAGTGCAGCCCCTATTGCCAGAGCAATAAACAAAAATGCGGTGATTTTACGGATTAGTCCTAAAGGCATCTTGTCGGCCGACAATTTACCAATCAGGACCACAGGAACATTCGCCAGCAGCATACCGATTGTGGTACCGATAATCACCAAACTTAACGCATCCGCGTATTGCGCCCCTAAGATGGAAGTGGCGATCTGAGTTTTATCGCCTATCTCCGCAACGAAGAACGCGATAAAGCTGGCAATAAATGGGCCTCGATTAGAAATCTGCTCGTCATCATCCAGTTTGTCTGGGATCAGAACCCAAGCGGCCATGGCAACAAAACTGACCACCAGCACCCACTTTAAAATATCAGGTGATAAATAGTCAGCGACAACCACACCTAACCATGCAGCCAAAGCGTGGTTGGCAATGGTTGCCAAAAAGATTGCTGCAATAATTGGGATTGG
This sequence comes from Vibrio sp. V43_P6S15P86, assembly GCF_009904725.1. NCBI lineage: Bacteria > Pseudomonadati > Pseudomonadota > Gammaproteobacteria > Vibrionales > Vibrionaceae > Vibrio > Vibrio sp. V43_P6S15P86. The sequence continues at coordinate 442 of NZ_WXWT01000414.1, read as the reverse complement.
TTTGCGGTAACGACTGGCAAGTAATAGAGATAGCAATTGGGTCTTATCGCCAATTTCTGCTAACGCTACAGTAGTAATTGAAATAGCTAAAACGCTCACGACATGCTCATTGGGGCAGGGATTATTATTTTTAACCGAAGACAAACCTCACGCCCCTACCCCGGTTCGTGATGATTTGTCTAAGGTCTTGCTAAACTTGAAAGGCTTCAAGTCTCGAACGCCATGGTGATTTTGCACCAATTATGTTGACGGACGAACCAGATGAAACAGAAACTTCATCAGGTAAGCTACTCCCCAAAGACAGGCGCAATTCTAGCCACCTTTGTTGCGCTTCTCAAGAGCCAAAGCAGGCAAAAACTCCCTTTTAAGAAAAATACAGCAGATAACGCGGTAAAAATTCATTAAAGGAGAAAATCGCCCACGAATTAATCAAGATTAGCTC
>NZ_WXWT01000108.1:0-10720 GCF_009904725.1 Vibrio sp. V43_P6S15P86 | reverse complement strand
GCTCTATCTCAAACATATAAAAAAAGGGAACCGGACAAGGATATCCCGAACTAAGAAAAGGCAGTGGATTAATTATGAAAAAAACTCTATTAGCACTAGCTGTAGTTGCGTCTGCAACTTCAGTGAACGCAGCTGAAGTATTCAAATCTGAAGAAGGTTCTGTAGATTTCTACGGTCAGCTACGTCCAACTCTTCTATTCCTAGACAGCACAGACCACACTGCAGAGCTAAACACTAGCTCTTCTCGTATGGGTGTAAATGGTGTTTACGTTGTAAACGACAACCTAAAAGTTCTAGGTGAAGTTGAAATCGGTGTTGCTCTAGGTGACAACTACGGTGCAGGTGCTGATTCAAGCGAGCGTACTGATGACTCAGTATACGTACGCCGTCACATCTTTGGCTTCGACATGGGCGATATGGGTACACTTCGTTTTGGTAAAGAAGGTACTTGGGCTGATGACATCTACGGAGCTGATTACTCATACTTCTTCGGTGGTTCTGCACTTCTTTACGGACACGCGTGGAACAACTCTTCTCAAATTAAATACGCTTACGAAAATGACGCATTCTGGCTAAAAGCTGGTTACGCGCTAGGTGAGAAAGATCAAAACGAAGAAATCCGCGAAGTATTCGTAGGTAAGTCTTTCAATGACCTATCTGTACACGCTGGCGTTCTTTCTTCTGAGAACAAGATTGCTTCTAAAGGTAACAACACTGAAAACCTATCTTTCGAAGTAACTGCTGAATACGCTCTAGATGAGCACACTCTAGGTGCTACGTACTACTACAACGAAAATGAAGACAAAGCAGCTAACGAGACTATCGATTCTCACGGTATCTCTCTAGCAGGCATGTTCGCTGTAGCTCCTAAAACAACACTTTACTCTGGCTACGAGCTAGTAATGTCATCTTCTGACAAATCTGGCAAGAAAGATGGCGACCAATCTAAGTTTTACGCTGGCGTTGAATACAAGTTCTCTAAATGGGCTCGCGTATTCGCAGAAGCGGGTTACAATTTTGATGGTGATAAGCTAGAAGCTGGTAAAACAACTGCAGAAACTGATTCTAAAACTGACTTCGGTGTTGGTGCACGTTTCTACTGGTAATCAATACCCAGTTTGATATTGTAAGACCCAGCTATATGCTGGGTCTTTTACTATGAAGATAAGGATGAAAAACTCTATGCAGTTATCATTAAAAGTGGCAATGGCGTTGTCTATTCTTGCCAGTACAAACCTTTATGCTGCAACGACTTTAGTGGTTCCAGAAGACGTGAAGTTACTGGCCGTCAATATGGAGAAGCCAAAACTTGAGGGGGGACTTTTCTCTAGTGAGAAGACAATTGAGATCCCCGACGGAACTAACCAAATTGTCTTCAAATATCAACCTGCTTTTGAAACAAACGAAAACCTTAAGACAGTTTACAGTGACGTGATCATCGCTAAGTTTGATGTTGAAAATGAAAAACTAAAGTTTGAAGTACCAGAGTTTAAAACTCTTCGTCAAGCGCAAAACAACATCTCACCTTTAGATTGGCAACTGCTGGACACCAAAGGTCAACCTATTGCTTTGGTCGAAGATGTATTAGAGTCAGATGGTGTTCAAATTGGTCGTAATTACCCTCAAGAATCTCGTAACTACAATATTGCTGGCGGTATCGCGAGTGTTGCCGTTAGTTATGTAACTGTGAATCAGCATCAACAATCAGTAAGTGATATCGAGCCTCGAGTTGAGAGTAGTGATACCCGTTCAACAGTCGCATCGAACGACAGCCCAATGGTTGATGTATTAAAGACGATGTACCAGAAAGCGTCTCCGGCGGAAAAAGAGGCATTTAAAACCTGGCTTGCTGAGCAGTAATCCCTTAGTTCATTAGATAGGGCTTAACTGAAAAAGTACGAATCTAAAAAGCAGGCTTTAAGCCTGCTTTTATCTTTTCTGCCTATTAGAGAGAGATTTCTCTCCATTCACCAGGCATTAGGTCTTTAAGGACGATATCACCCATCGAATGACGAATGAGGCGCAAAGTAGGGAAGCCAATGTGCGCAGTCATGCGACGCACCTGACGATTTCTTCCTTCAATAATGGTAATGGCTAACCAAGTGGTAGGGATATTTGCGCGAAAACGAACCGGAGGGGTTCTGTCCCAGACTTGTGGTTCTGGAATCACTTCAACTTCGGCTGGTAGAGTCATACCATCTTTTAGCTCTACTCCCTTTCTCAATTTTTCAAGATCTTGCTCCTGAGGAGCGCCATCGACTTGAACCCAATAAGTCTTCGGCGATTTTGACTTTGGCTGCGTTAGCTTCGCCTGCAAGATGCCATCGTTAGTGAGTACCATCAAACCTTCGCTGTCTCGGTCCAATCGGCCAGCCGCATAGACATCTTTGATTGGGATATAGTCCGCTAACGTTTTGCGACCATCGCCATCGGTAAATTGACTGAGCGTATCGTAAGGCTTATTGAAAATAATGACTTTACGATCTTTGGGGGCCACTTTTGGCTTTTGGCTTTTTGTTGGGCGATTAGGGCGACGGTCTTGCTGAGTACGAGTCTTCGAGCCATTGCGAGCTCCTGAGTGTTTAAAATGGCCCGTTTTAGACTGGTTACGACTGCGACCTTTTTCCTGACCTGTACGAGATGACATGTTAACTACCCTGCAAAAATGTAAATGAACTGTGTTTGAAAGTTTTAAGTTTTCTCATGATCGGATATGATTTGCGCGCCTAAAACTAACAAACGCGCACAGAATGATAGACTAATTCGTGTTATTTGTTTAATTATATCAGTGCACTCATGGATTCAGAGCTTAGAGCTTCAAACTACAACAAAGAGTGCGAACCGCATGTGGCGTTAGTGAGGAGACATGTACTGCTAACGTGCAGCAATGCGTCAATTAAACCAACTCAGACGCTGAGTTGATCAGCCAACAAGTTGATTAAAAAATAGGGAAATTTCATGCCTACAGAAAAACCTACAATTATCTACACCATCACTGATGAAGCGCCGGCGCTAGCAACTTATTCATTACTACCAATCATTCAATCATTCACAGCATCGTCTGGCATCAATGTAGATACTCGTGATATTTCACTAGCAGGTCGAATTATCGCTAACTTCCCAGAGCATCTAAAAGAAGAACAGCGCATTGGCGATGCGTTGACTGAGCTTGGTGAACTGGCTCAAACTCCAGAAGCAAATATCATCAAGCTGCCTAACATTTCAGCTTCAGTTCCTCAGCTTAAAGCGGCGATTAAAGAGCTTCAGGCGAAAGGTTACGATTTACCAAACTACCCAGAAGAACCGAGCACGTACGAAGAGAAAGCGATTAAAGCGGCTTACGACAAAATCAAAGGTAGTGCGGTTAACCCAGTACTTCGTGAAGGTAACTCAGACCGTCGTGCTCCAACTTCGGTTAAAAACTACGCGAAGAAAAATCCACATTCAATGGGTGCGTGGTCAGCAGAGTCTAAGTCTCATGTTGCGAGCATGTCAGACAATGACTTCTTTGGTAGCGAAAAGTCCACGACTATCTCTGGTGCAACAGAGGTAAAAATCGAGTTTGTTGGTAATGACGGTACAGTTAAAGAGCTCAAGTCTGCGTTCCCATTACTAGATAAAGAAGTCATTGACACTTCAGTGATGAAGAAGAAGGCGCTGGTTGAATTTTTCGAGAAAGAGATTGCTGAAGCGAAAGCACAAGACGTGCTGCTGTCTCTTCATATGAAAGCGACAATGATGAAAGTTTCTGACCCTGTCATTTTCGGCCATGCAGTAAAAGTTTACTACAAAGACGTTTTCGATAAGTACGGCAAGCTGTTTGAAGAGCTAGGCGTTGATGTAAACAATGGCATCGGTGATGTTTACTCAAAAATTGAGTCTCTACCTGAAGCGCAAAAAGCAGAAATTGAAGCGGCCATTCAAGCGGTTTACCAAACTCAACCAGAACTTGCGATGGTTGACTCTGATCGTGGTATCACAAACTTACATGTACCAAGCGACATTATTGTAGATGCTTCTATGCCAGCAATGCTTCGCTCTTCTGGTCAAATGTGGGGACCAGATGGTAAACAAAAAGACACCAAAGCGATGATTCCAGATCGTAGCTACGCAGGTATTTACCAAGCGGTTATTGATTTCTGTAAAGAGCACGGCGCATTTGACCCAACCACTATGGGTAGCGTACCTAACGTTGGCTTAATGGCTCAAAAAGCAGAAGAGTATGGTTCTCACGACAAGACATTCATTCTAGACGCAGCGGGTACCGTTCGCGTTGTTGATACTGCGGGTAACGTATTGTTAGAGCAAGCGGTTGAAGAAGGCGATATCTTCCGTATGTGTCAGGTGAAGGACGCACCAATCCAAGATTGGGTTAAACTAGCAGTGACTCGCGCACGTGCAACAGGTGTTCCAGCCGTATTCTGGCTAGACGAAAACCGTGCGCACGATGCTGAACTCATTAAGAAAGTAAATACCTACTTACCTGAGCACGATACTGACGGTCTAGAGATTAAGATCCTATCTCCTGTTGATGCTTGTAAGTACTCGCTAGAGCGTATGAAAGCGGGTCTAGATACTATTTCTGTAACGGGTAACGTTCTTCGTGACTACCTAACAGACTTGTTCCCAATTCTAGAGTTAGGCACGTCAGCTAAGATGCTATCTATCGTTCCATTGATGAATGGCGGTGGTCTATTTGAAACAGGTGCTGGTGGTTCTGCTCCTAAGCATGTTCAACAAGTAGAAAAAGAGAATCACCTTCGTTGGGATTCTTTAGGTGAGTTCTTAGCACTAGCTGCATCCCTAGAACATCTAAGTGTGGTGGCAAACAACCCGAAAGCACAAGTTTTGGCGGATACGCTAGACAAAGCGACTGGTGAGTTTTTAGATACCAACAAGTCTCCATCACGTAAAGTGGGCGAATTAGATAATCGCGGTAGTCATTTCTACCTCGCACTTTACTGGGCGAAAGCACTTGCCGAGCAAACAGACGATGCTGATCTCGCTGCTGAGTTTGCACCGATTGCGAAAGCGTTGTCAGAGCATGAAGAAAAAATCGTCGCTGAGCTAAACAACGCACAGGGTGTGAAAGGAGAACTGGGCGGTTACTACCTGCTAGACGATGCATTGGTTTCTAAGTTGATGCGCCCAAGCGAAACCTTTAACGCGATCATTAACAAGTAAAATAGATGAAAAGAGCACGTCGCTTTCGACGTGTTTCTTATTTTATCAATACTTTGTATGTGGTCTATCTGCATTTCATAAGCTACAAATAGTAAGAAACCCGCTATCTTGGCGGGTTTATTTTTCTCTTCAGAACATCAAAATGATGTTTCGAGAGCAATATTTTTCGACAGCGCTCTAATTATTTGGCTTGACCTTCAAGAGGCACGACGCTACTCGCGTGACAGCCTTTGGGGCCTTTTTCAATCTCGTATGAGACTTGTTGGCCTGCTTTCAGTGTACGATAACCGTCCATCTGGATAGTTGAGTAGTGGGCAAAGATATCTCCCTCTTCTTCATCTGAACAAATAAACCCAAATCCTTTGGCATTGTTAAACCACTTTACTGTACCTGTAGCCATGCTTTTACATCCCTCATGCATTTTTTACTGAGTTGTTACAACAACCAAGTTATACCTTTAACCTGGTACTACTATTGTCAGCGAACGCTAACAAACATCTAGTCAATGAGAAATCACATTCACCAAGCTGCTTAAAAACAAATGGATTCAAAATGACGATTTATGCATCAACACTTTCCACTGTAGTCAATGAATCCCGACAGTCAATAGCATTAAGCAACAAACAGAAACATAATTGAAAACAAATCACTTTTGAGATTAACAAATTTGCAAACAGTTTTTCGTATATACGCGGAAGTTTGGTCAATTAGCCTGCAAAGTAGTATTCACTGGAAAAACCATACTGTTCGTGTTGCTTATGATAGATGAATCCTCTAACTGAATAAAAAATGAAGTTTTCGTGATAATTACCCCATTCTCAGTTAGGAAGTGTGATCTCGGTAGAAGACTGAGAGATGTTTCGCAATAGCTCGGAGTGGGTAAAAAGAAAGTTATTTTATAAGTAAAAATGTGTAACTTATCGACAAGCATCTTTTATTTGCGCCCCCTCAAGACCTGCATTAGTCTCTATATTAGGTAGCAACTTTTATCGATCAAAGATCGAATTCGGTGCCATATCTCACTACACCGCGCTGCACGCTTGTGGTAGATTGTTTTTATAGGTCGAAAACATCAACCCTTTGATACGATATCTTTGAATTGCCATGAGTAAAAATTTTGAATGGGTCACTCCGGACTCTGATCTTCTGGAGCGAGAAAGTACGAAAGTTCAGCCACCTAAGCTGTACAATGTTGTACTAAATAATGATGACTATACACCTATGGATTTCGTCATAGAGGTACTTGAGCGATTCTTTTCACATGACATTGATAAAGCGACTCAGATCATGCTCAAGATTCACTATGAAGGAAAGGCAATCTGTGGCACATACAGTGCAGAAATTGCCGAAACAAAAGTAGCGCAAGTTACGATGTACGCAAGGGAAAATGAACATCCGCTACTTTGCACTATGGAGCAAGCGTAAACAAAGAAGACTTGCTCGAACAACCCAAGTTGTTTTTTCGGGAGGTACTTATGCTAAATAAAGAACTAGAGTCAAGCCTTAACGGTGCATTTGCTCGGGCGCGAGATAAACGCCACGAGTTTATGACTGTCGAACACCTCCTACTTGCATTATTGGAAAATGATGCAGCTAAGGAAGCCCTTTTAGCTTGTAAAGCGGATCTTGACGCTTTACGTAACGAACTCGATATATTCATCGATCAAACTACGCCTCTTATCCCAGATAGTGATGAGACGCGTGAAACCCAGCCGACTTTGAGTTTTCAACGTGTGCTACAACGCGCCGTCTTTCATGTACAGTCGTCTGGCCGCAACGAAGTAACAGGTGCAAACGTGCTTGTGGCGATCTTCAGTGAGCAAGAGTCGCATGCCGCCTACCTATTGAAGAAAAACGACATCTCCCGATTAGATATTGTTAACTTTATCTCCCATGGTATTACTAAAGCGTCAGGTGCAAGCGAAGACCCATCATCAGATTCGTTCAGTTCAGAGAGTGTCGAAGAGCCGAATTCTGAAGAACGTTTGGAAAGCTTTGCGACTAACCTTAATCAGGTCGCTAAAGATGGCAATATCGATCCACTGATTGGTCGCGATAAAGAGCTAGAGCGCACTATTCAAGTACTTTGCCGCCGCCGCAAGAATAACCCATTACTAGTGGGTGAAGCCGGGGTAGGTAAAACAGCCATCGCAGAAGGTCTTGCTTGGCGAATTGTAGAAGGGCAGGTCCCGGAAGTTATTCAAAACAGCGTGATTTACTCATTGGATATTGGTTCTCTATTGGCTGGTACTAAGTACCGTGGTGATTTTGAAAAACGCTTCAAGGCGATTTTGAAACAGCTTGAAAAAGAAGAAGATGCAATTTTGTTCATCGATGAGATACACACAATCATCGGTGCGGGTGCGGCTTCTGGTGGTCAAGTTGATGCCGCAAACCTTATCAAACCTCTACTAAGTAGCGGTAAGTTGCGTTGTATCGGCTCGACTACATACCAAGAATACAGCAACATTTTCGAGAAAGAGCGTGCGTTGTCCCGTCGCTTCCAAAAGATTGACGTTGTAGAGCCTTCTCTGGATGACACAACTAAAATCTTGATGGGCTTGAAGCCGAAGTACGAAGCACACCATGAAGTACGTTACACCAATAAAGCACTGCGTGCCGCGGTAGAACTTTCGGCGAAATACATCAATGAACGTCATTTACCAGATAAAGCCATTGATGTCATTGATGAAGCTGGCGCTCGCAGTCGTCTTGCTCCTGCAAGCCGTCGTAAGAAAACGGTTGGTGTTGCCGATATCGAAGCGATGGTTGCCAAGATGGCACGAATCCCAGAGAAGTCGGTTTCTTCTTCAGATAAAGACATCTTGAAGAACCTAGATAGCAAGATGAAGATGTTGGTATTTGGTCAAGATAATGCGATTGATGCATTATCCGAAGCGATCAAGCTGACACGTGCAGGTTTGGGCGTGGATAACAAACCAGTTGGTTCATTCTTGTTTGCTGGCCCTACTGGGGTGGGTAAAACAGAGGTGACGGTGCAGCTATCTAAGCTTCTAGGGATCGAGCTACTTCGTTTTGATATGTCGGAATATGGTGAGCGTCACTCAGTGAGTCGCTTAATTGGTGCACCTCCTGGTTATGTCGGTTACGACCAAGGTGGCTTGCTGACAGACGCTGTTATCAAGCACCCACATTCAGTCGTATTGCTTGATGAGATTGAGAAAGCGCATCCAGATATCTTTAATTTGCTATTACAAGTGATGGATAATGGTACGCTAACGGACAACAACGGTCGTAAAGCAGACTTCCGTAATGTCATCCTAGTTATGACAACCAACGCGGGTGTGGCTGAAACTGAGAAGAAATCAATTGGTTTGATTCAGCAAGACAACAGTCACGATGCGATGGCGGAAATTAAGAAGGTATTCACTCCTGAGTTCCGTAACCGTCTTGATAACATCATCTGGTTTAACAGCCTTGATGAAAGCGTTATCCATCAAGTTGTTGATAAGTTTATTGTTGAACTGCAGGTGCAACTTGATGCTCGTGGCGTATCAATGGAGGTATCGCAAGATGCACGCCATTGGTTAGCGAATAAAGGTTATGATAAGGCGATGGGTGCTCGCCCAATGGGACGCGTTATCCAAGAGCAACTTAAGAAACCTTTGGCTAATGAATTGTTGTTTGGCTCTCTAGTCGACGGCGGCACTGTGAAAGTAACGCTAGTGAATGACACACTTAAATTTGAATATTTGAGTGAGAAAGAGGCAGCGATGCATTAATTGCTCCGTAGGGAAGTAAAAGCGCACGATTTTATCGTGCGCTTTTTGTTTGTCTGAAGCTACTCGGAAATAAAAATCATGCAATAAAAAACGGAGCAAACTGCTCCGTTTTTTATTGCATCCGAAAATCAGAGATTAACGAGCGCGGAAGACGATGCGGCCTTTTGACAGGTCGTATGGAGTCATCTCTACAGTTACTTTGTCACCCGTTAGGATACGGATGTAGTTCTTACGCATCTTGCCAGAGATGTGAGCAGTCACAACGTGACCGTTTTCAAGTTCAACACGGAACATAGTGTTTGGTAGAGTGTCAAGGACCGTGCCTTGCATCTCGATTACGTCTTCTTTAGCCATTTAATCCTCTTTAGAAATTAGGCAATATTAGCGGGCTATATTCTGCCGCTAAATAGTAATTATGTAAAGTTGAGGCGTATTCTACCCTCGCCAACGCTGATTTACTAGCCTTTGGTGGCGTTGAAAGCGTGTTTTGTAGCTCATTGCTGGGCACTCATCAATCTGATATCCCAAATATAGCCACTGTTGTTTGTTTTCTTGGCAGTATTTAATTTGATAAAACACTGCTAACGTGCCAAGAGATAACGGGTAGTCAGGGTCAAAAAAAGTATAAAATGCACTCGAACATTGAGTCATTACATCCGTTACCGCAATGGCGAGCAATTGATCTGATTCATCGTAAATGTGTAAAAACGACGTTGTCAGCCAGCTAGTTTGAGCAAATCGAGCAAACTCATCACGCTTTGGTGGGTACATAGTGCCGTTTTTGTGTCGTTTGGCAATGTAACGACTGTAAAGCGCAAACCATTCCTCATCCATTTCGGGTTTCATTTCCCAACGTAAAGGTTGTGCTTTACTGAGCAGCCTCTTCTGGCTTTTTGATAGCGTCACATCCGGAATCGAGACTCGAATTGGCTGGCAAGCATTACAATGCTCACAGTGCGGTTTATATATGGTATCTCCGCTACGACGAAAGCCGTTGGCCATCAGCAGTTGATAGTTTTCTTCAGTATGCAGCCCTGCATCAAGTGCTACCGCCACACGCTCTTGCCGTTCAGGCAAGTAACTGCAAGGGTGATTATTCGTTAATCCAATTCGAATATGTTGTATATCCGTACTCATACTGAATCCTGCAAAACTTGGGGCTTATAGGTATCAAATAGTGTTTGTTTTTCTCTTAAAGATAGTAGTTTTTGCATAAACTCGTTACGCTCTAGTTCAAATGCGCCAAGTGATGCCAAGTGCGAGTTCATAACCTGACAATCGATTAATTGACCTTGCTTTGACGCCAAATGGTTGCATAAGTACCACAATGCAATTTTAGATGCGTTATCTTTTAGGCTAAACATCGACTCTCCGCAAAAAAGTTGACCAACGCAGATGCCATATAGTCCCCCAATCAGGTTGTTGTCATGCCATACTTCTACAGAGTGACAGTGACCAAGTTTAGCTAACTCAATATAAGACGCTTGCATTTCCTCGTTGAGCCAAGTTTCCTCTGCAGGACGTGTTGATGAACATAGTCTAATCACTTCTTCTGTCGCGAAATTGAGCGTTACTTTATAGTTATGTTTACGCTGAAATTTTTTGAGACTTTTAGACGGTTTAAACTCTAAGGGATCAAAAACAGCGCGTGGGGAAGGGCTCCACCATAGAATAGGTTCTCCAGGACCATACCAAGGGAAAATGCCTTGATAGTAACCATTGAGGATTCTCATGGGATCTAAGTCACCGCCAAAAGCAAGCAAACCATTGGGGTCGCTGAGTGCTTTATAGGG
>NZ_WXWT01000337.1:0-10727 GCF_009904725.1 Vibrio sp. V43_P6S15P86 | reverse complement strand
AGAAGAAATCTCCTATAGGAAAATAATTAACCAATAAGAAAAAATATGAAGGGGATCAAACTTCCATTTTATCGATATACAATGAAGCTCATTACAACAACTTACGTTTAAAACAAAAAAGCGCCCATCAAAAAATGATGGGCGCTTTATATTTGAAAACAGGCAGTTAAGGTTATTTAGCAACCATTACCATTGCCGGACGAATCACACGGCCGTTTAGTTCGTAGCCTTTTTGCATAACAAACATAACTGTGTTTGATTCATGATCAGGACTTTCCTGAATCGACATCGCTTGATGGAACTCTGGGTTAAATGCTTCACCTTCAGGGTTGATTGCTTTCAAGCCAAATTTCGCCACAACGTCGACAAACGTTTTGTGTGTTAACTCAACACCTTCTAGGAACGGCTTAACCGTTTCATTCTCTGTATCTGCCGCTTGAATTGCACGCTCTAGGTTATCAATAACAGGAAGCAACTCTTCGGCAAACTTGTTCAACGCAAACTTACGTGCTTTATCGATCTCTTGCTCAGTACGACGACGCATGTTTTCTACTTCAGCTTTAGAACGCAACACCGCATCTTGCTGCTCTTTTACTTTTGCCTCGCTAGACAATAGTGCCGCTTCTAGTTGAGCAATCTTAGCGTCTGTCTCATCACCAATTTCTTCAAGCTCAGCTTCAACTTCTTGTGCTTCAGCTTCTACTTTTTCAGCCTCTTCGATGATTTGATCAAGCTCTTCTTCTGTAACTTTGTTTTCTTCGTTGCTCATGATATCTCCAGAATTCAACATAATGCCCTTAAAGCCATGCGAGTTTTTGCGGGCTTTAACCACATAAAAATTCGCATATTTAGGTGACTTGCCATTATTATGGGGATGAAGATTCCTGATTCAAGCCTCTTTAATGCGGAAATGCTATGAAAAATCCATGTAACGTGATCGCGATTATCGGAAAACCAAGAGATCAACAAGCAATTCAAACTCATAAAGAGTTGTATCAATGGCTGACCTCTGAAGGCTATAAAGTATTCATTGACGATCGCCTTGCCGCAATACTGGATGATATCCCACAGAGTCAGTTTGCTAGCTTAGTTGAACTGGGAAAAAATGCCGATCTAGCCATTGTGGTTGGTGGCGATGGCAACATGCTAGGTGCAGCAAGAATTTTATCTCGATTTGATGTACCAGTTATAGGCGTGAACCGTGGAAATTTGGGCTTCTTAACTGACTTGAACCCAGACGACTTCCAAGCGTCTCTGCAAGCGGTACTCGACGGTGAGTATATTGAAGAGGAGCGTTTTCTTTTAGAGGCGGAAGTACACCGCCACGGACAAATAAAGAGCCATAACGCTGCGCTAAACGAAGCCGTACTTCACCCAGGGCAAATTGCCCATATGATTGAATTTGAAGTGTACATAGATGAAAGCTTCGCCTTCTCTTTACGGGCCGACGGTTTGATTGTCTCCACTCCGACTGGCTCGACGGCATATTCACTTTCTGGCGGTGGTCCAATTCTTTCGCCTAGCTTGAATGCCATTTCACTCGTGCCAATGTTTCCTCATACCTTGTCGAGTCGACCTTTGGTGGTTGATGGAAAGCGTCGAATTAAATTGGTGGTGTCACCAGAGAACCGAGGAACACAAGAAGTTAGCTGTGATGGACAAGTGTCTCTCCCTGTTTCTCCAGGAGACGAAATCCACATCTATCAAAGTCCAAATGTGCTCAAACTCATCCATCCCAAGGACTACAGCTACTATCACGTTTTACGTAACAAGCTTGGTTGGTCTAGTAAATTGTTCTAACACTTGTTATTCAGGGAAATAACTTCAATAAAAAAGCCAGCAGCTTAATTGCCACTGGCTTTTGGCTTTCTTAGACAAGAAATAGACACAAAGTAGTGAGGCGACACGAGATTTGCTGTCATTAAAGAGAAGTTTATAAATTTTGATCCTGTGGGCAAAGTTTACACAAAAGATAGAAAAGCAAATTCAATGATCTATGTCCGGTGATATTCTCACCATGAATAGAGTATTAACTCTATTTCATAAAATCAATAAAGGACATATTATGAAGAAAACCATCATTCTGTCTGTTCTCAGTACATTAGCACTTATTGGCTGCCAATCAGAGGAAACGCAAGTCAACAGTGTATCCAACGCAAAAGCGGAAGATATCACTAAGACGAAGCGTGCCCTCGCTCAACAATTGAGTGAGAACTATGCTGCCATTGAACCCATGTTGAGAAGAGATATTACTCCACAACAGACTAGCGTCTCTGTATCAGCATTTGTTCAACAAAACCCCAACTCCGAGTTTAGCCATCAACTTGTACAAGCTGACACTCAAATTCGTAGCTGGAAAGGTATTTCTGAATACTCAGATCAGTTGCTGGAAGTTCGTTTAGCGAATGAGAGCATGATAACAGCATGGCAAAGTGGCGAGGTCGAGCCATTATTTGCATTTGAACCAAGTGGTGATGATGAGAATTGGCAATATATCGAAGCATTTGATGTGTATGGCAACATCCATCAACTCGATGTTTACCAGCTCCCTGATGTACCTGTACTTGTCGTTGATAACAACAGCTCTGCAGAGCTAAAGGCTGGCTTGCAAGCTATGCAGGCTGAAATGGAAAAACTCGGTCAGCCTACTTTAGTTCAGCCGTATTTTTCTGATGAACAGCGTCAAAATGCACCGCTATTGTCAAGTAGCACAGTGGGCGAAGCGGCTCCAATTCAAACAACGCAGTTGAAAAAGATCCGTCTCGCCGATGACAAAGAACCTTGGATCTCTGGCAAGGCAGAAATCTACGCTATCGTAACGGGCGTCAATCCAAGTCGTGATGAACCGACTCTCGATTTAGTGGAGCTTCCATACTTAGACTACGATAACCAAGATTACTACCCGAATCAGATCATTATTCACTGGTCTCGTTACCGCTGGGGCGCTGCAGACATCGTGCTCATGGAACAAGATGATGGTACAGACTATAAACAGTTGGCAAAACTCCTCGTTCAAGTTGCTGGAGAAGTGCTGAAAGCGATTCCAGATCCAGAAGTTCAGGCTTACGCGATTATTCCGCAAATCACGAATAAGATCATCGACACTATCCCTGACGGCGTCCTAACGAATGATGATGACTTCGTCGACGTTTACTACACTCTGATGCAAGACACATCATACGTGGATCATCCAGGTGCTGGTGTGAATGCAGTAGTCACATTAGAGCCGCTCACGATTAACCCAACTCGTCCGTAACCTGTTCAATTTTAATGAGTCGTTGTAATCACTTCGGCTCATTTTTCCCACTTCATCACAAAAAAGCACCCCACACAGAAATTTTTTCTCACCTGTCTTTACTGTATAAAGAAACAGTATATACTGTTCTCTTATACAGTATTGTTCAGTTATACAGGTAAATAAAAATGCTGGCTCATCTAAGTGTTAATAATTTTGCGATTGTTAAGTCTTTACAACTCGAGCTGTCTAAGGGCATGACCACCATCACAGGTGAAACAGGCGCGGGTAAATCCATTGCTATCGATGCACTTGGGCTCTGCTTAGGCGGACGAGCCGAAGCTGGCATGGTTCGACAAGGTGAAGAAAAAACCGAAGTTAGTGCCGCTTTTTTACTGGACAACAACCTACATGCAACGCGTTGGCTAGAAGATAACGATCTGCTTGATGGCAGTGAATGTATTTTGCGTCGCATCATCACAAAAGAAGGTCGCTCAAGAGCCTTCATTAATGGCAGTCCTGTCCCACTATCACAGCTCAAATCTTTAGGGCAACTGCTGATCAATATCCATGGGCAACACGCTCATCATCAATTGATGAAAAGCGAACACCAAATGGCTATGCTCGACCAATATGCAGGTCATCTAAACCTACTAAAAAGCACACGAAGTGCTTACCAGCATTGGCGTCAGGCAGACAATAACCTCAAGCAACTAAAAGAAAATAGCCAGCAAAACCAGGCGCAAAAACAGTTGCTTGAATACCAAATCAAAGAACTAAATGAGTTATCGCTAGGTGAAGAAGAATTTGCAGAGCTCGAGCAAGAGCACAAACGACTATCCAATAGTGGTGAACTCGCCACTACCTGTCAGCAAGCCATCGAACTTATTTACGAAGGTGAAGAAGTCAATGCGCTTGGTATTTTGCAATCGGCCAATCACTCCCTAATTCAACTAGCTGAGTTAGATGAAAAGCTATCTGAGCTACCCAACATGTTGTCAGAAGCGATGATTCAACTGGAAGAAACGAAGAACGAATTACGCAGTTATCTAGATGGCATCGATGTGGATCCTGCTCGTATGGCTTATGTAGAAGAACGTTTTTCTAAAGTGATGTCTGTTGCTCGCAAACACCACGTGATGCCAGAAGAACTATACCAACATCACCAAGATCTTCTGGCCCAAGTAGAAGCGTTAGATTGCTCTGATGAACGTTTAGATGAACTCGCGCAAGAAGTGGAACAAAAGTACCAAAGCTTCCTAAACCAAGCAGAAAAACTACACAAATCACGCAGCCGTTACGCTAAAGAGCTGAATAAGCTGATCACGCAAAGCATGCACGAATTGAGCATGGAAAAAGCGGTATTCAATATCGAAGTCAGCAATGAAAACACGCACCCATCACCACTTGGCATGGACAGTGTGTGCTTCTTAGTATCGACCAACCCAGGACAGCCATTGCAACCTATAGCAAAAGTTGCGTCAGGCGGTGAGCTATCACGCATCTCATTAGCTATCCAAGTGATTACCGCTCAGAAAGTGGATACACCAAGCTTGATCTTCGATGAGGTGGATGTCGGTATTAGTGGTCCAACAGCAGCTGTAGTCGGCAAAATGCTACGCAAGCTTGGCGAGTCTACTCAGGTATTGTGTGTCACTCACCTCCCTCAAGTGGCAGGTTGTGGCCATCAACAAATGTTCGTGGCTAAACAAACAAAAGCTGGCCAAACCGAAACACAAATGCACGCATTAGATGAACAACAACGTGTGGCAGAATTAGCTCGCCTACTTGGAGGTAGCCAAATTACAGATTCTACCCTTGCAAACGCCAAAGAGCTCCTCATCGCCGCTTAGCCATGCTCTTTCAAAGATAGAGTCACGAACACTACTCCGTGACTCTACCTCCCCCCATATCAAAGTGCTTGGGTTCTGATTCCCTTTCGAAATAATGGTCAGTGCCACCCCATAGCTCAATAACTTGGCTATTTGTCATTAGTTACCGCTTAAACTGGATAGAAAATCGCTCATCGACATAAACATACATGTGAGAGAATCAATAAATGCAACTCAACTCAAAATTCGTTGTCAGATTTCCTATCATACGACGCATAGCTTTTTACATCTGCGTCGAGCTTGTTTATTATCAGCGCAGTATTTTAAAGGTTACTAAGAAATTATTATGCAATTAAAGAAGTGGTTAGTTGCCGTACCATTAGCAATGACATTGCTGACAGGATGTTCGGTATTGGAAAAACTGGTTTATCGCATTGATATCAACCAAGGCAACTATGTAGAACAAAGTGCGGTAGATAAATTAAAGTTTGGGATGACTAAAGCACAGGTTCGCTTCGTACTAGGGTCGCCAATGCTTATTGAAAACGGCTACCCAAACACTTGGTACTACATTTATCACCATACTCCTGGTCACGGTGATCCAGTGCAAAAAGACCTGATCGTTAACTTTAACGATCAAGGCACACTCGCAGATATCAGTGGTGACTTCCCAAAAAGTGACGCTTTTTACGAACAGATTCAGTAAACGACTTTTGCAAAAAACCTCTCACATGAGAGGTTTTTTATTATCTAGATATCGCGCAATCACACTTTGAATCAATGACGCCATCCATTGGGATTGATATCAAGTCTACTTATTCTTACGTACAGAGCTAGGCTTACCACCGGTGACTGGGTCTGCATTCCCCTCGGCTTTAGCCTGCTCCGCCCGCTTACGACGAATCTCTTTCGGGTCTGCGAGTAACGGACGATATATCTCTATTCGATCTCGATCTCGAACGGTCGCATCTAACTTCACATTACGACTAAACACACCCACTTTGTTCTTAGAT
The DNA here is from genome assembly GCF_009904725.1 of Vibrio sp. V43_P6S15P86. NCBI lineage: Bacteria > Pseudomonadati > Pseudomonadota > Gammaproteobacteria > Vibrionales > Vibrionaceae > Vibrio > Vibrio sp. V43_P6S15P86. Next base: position 4,647 of record NZ_WXWT01000337.1, on the reverse strand, counting down.
AAATCAATTTCAGGGTATAACTCTAACACGCCAGATTGTCGAATGATCTCTTCTACCGTTGCGTGATTATTCACCACTAAATTAAATACACGCTGTTCATGAGGAAGAGCATAGACAACCTCTACGTGAATCATATCTGACTCAATACTCATAACACTCGTAGACCTGTTTTGCGCGTTTAGTGAATGCATTTACCATGTTACTGGTAAGCTCGTTAAAAACCTTACCGAAGGCCATCTCAATCATTTTACTTGAGAATTCAAACTCAAGCTTTAGCTCAACCTTGCAAGCTTGCTCATCTAGCGCGGTAAAAATCCAACCACCACGCAATGTCTTAAACGGACCATCCACCAAATTCATCATAATTGCTTGGCCAGGGATCAGCTCATTTGAAGTAGTAAACGTTTTGCTGATACCAGCCTTCGCCACATCGACAGAAGCCACCATACCATTACCCGAAGACTCAATGATTCTAGAGCCCGAGCAACCAGGCAGAAACTCAGGGTATTTAGCAACATCGTTAACCAGATTGAACATCTGTTCAGCACTAAAAGACACAAGCGCAGAACGGCTGACTTGCTTCATACATACTCCTATCGATACATGTACAGATTTAAAGCTCCTGCCAATTTTACTTTTATTCCACGATTGCGCAAATAAAAGGATTTCCTATCCGATATCCAACCCGTATAATGTCGCTATTATGGCAAAGAAAAAAACGAAACAAAAAGCGGGTAGCAATACTATCGCGCTGAATAAAAAAGCTCGCCACGAGTATTTCATCGATGATGAAATCGAAGCTGGCTTGGAGCTCCAAGGTTGGGAAGTGAAAGCCCTTCGCCAAGGTAAAGCCAATATTTCTGAAAGTTACGTATTTATGCGTGACGGTGAAGCCTTTGTGAGTGGCATGACAATCACTCCTTTAAATCAGGCATCGACACACGTTGTGGCGAACCCTACACGTGTGCGTAAACTACTAATGAGTCGTCGTGAACTAGACAACCTATTCGGACGTGTGAACCGTGAAGGTATGACATTAACGGCGCTCTCTCTGTACTGGTCTCGCTCTTGGGTGAAACTAAAAATTGGCGTAGCAAAAGGTAAAAAGCTGCACGATAAACGTACGGATTTAAAAGAAAAAGACTGGGCAAGAGAGAAAGCACGTGTAATGAAGAGTACACTGCGTTAATCTTGACCACTTAAACGCATAGTACTGGACAGCCAATGCTTTTCTGTTACTATGCGAATATTACCTGGGGCTGATTTAGGATTCGACGGGAATTCAGAAGTCTGAGGTGCATGCCGAGGTGCGGTAGGCCTCGTTAACAAACCGCAAAAAAATAGTCGCAAACGACGAAAACTACGCACTAGCAGCTTAATAACCTGCTCAGAGCTCTCTCGCCCTAGCTTCCGCACGTAAGACGGGGAATAACGAGGGATCAAACCCAAACGCGCTAGCCCGGATTCTCCCGCCTGAGAGATGAACGGCGAATTTTAATTCAGGCTAGTCATTCATTAGCGTGTCGGTTCGCAGGTGGGTGGCAAAATTAAAGATCGACTAAGCATGTAGTACCAATGATGAACGGTTTTCGGACGCGGGTTCAACTCCCGCCAGCTCCACCAATTCAACATCTAAAGACGTCTCAGGACGTCTTTTTTTGTATCTACATCAATGCAAAATCAATAACTTAGCATCCCATAGCATCTCAAGACGTTTCACTACATCTTTGACTTTTAGTAACCATTGTAGGAACCTTAGTATTGTGTTCCTAACTTTTGGTTCCTAAATATGCCTAGACAAACCAAACCGCTCAGTGCGACAGAAGTAAAAAACGCCAAGCCCAAAGAGAAAGAATACAGTCTCGTTGACGGACAAGGCCTGAAATTAAGAGTTCTACCAAGTGGCTCTAAACAATGGCAACTCAATTACTACCGCCCAACAAATAGAAAGCGCGCTAATCTCAACTTAGGGCGCTACCCTGATGTTTCTCTTGCGCAGGCACGGACAAGCGCTTCTGAAGCAAGAGAGCTGATCGCACAAGATATCGATCCTCAAGCACACAAAAAGAAAAAACTACAGGAACACAAAGAAATTCATGAGCATACATTTTTGAATGTGTCTAAAGAGTGGTTTGAAATCAAGAAACATAATGTTACTTCTGACTATGCTGTTGATATCTGGCGCTCTCTTGAACTACATATTTTTCCTTATCTATCCGATACACCAGTTAAACAAATTACAGCACCACAAGTTGTAGATCTCCTCAGGCCCATAGAGGCCAAAGGCAGCCTTGAGACCGTTAAGCGATTAATTCAGCGCCTTAATGAGGTCATGGGATATGCTGCTAACTGTGGTTTTATTCCGGCCAGCCCACTTAAAGATATTCATAAAGTATTCAAAAAACCAAAAAAAGAACATATGGCAGCACTGACACCCGCAGAACTACCAGAGCTTATGGGTGCGATTGCCAATGCCAGTATAAAACGCACTACCCGCTGCTTACTTGAGTGGCAATTACACACCATGACACGCCCTTCTGAAGCTTCAGGCGCTAAATGGGATGAAATTGACTGGGAAGAGAAAGTTTGGACGATTCCCGCTGAGCGGATGAAAAAAAGAAGAGAGCACCGCATCCCGCTCACAGAGCAGATGCTGGCACTACTAGAAGTAATGAAGCCGATAAGCGGCCATCGTGAATTTATCTTTCCTTCAGATCGCGATCCGAAGAAACCATGCAACAGCCAAACGGCAAATATGGCTCTAAAACGTATGGGGTTTGCAGGAAGATTAGTTAGCCACGGTCTACGCTCGCTAGCGAGCACCACACTCAATGAACAAGGCTTTGACCGTGACTTAATCGAAGCATCATTGGCCCACGTTGATGACAACCAAGTACGTAGTGCTTACAACCGTACTGACTACCTTGAACGCCGCCGACCAATGATGAACTGGTGGAGCGGACATATAGAAGAGGCCGCCAAAGGCAGCCTCTCTGTAACTGGAACTAAGCAGCTACGTGCCATATAAATAACTAAAGAATTCTATTCTTTAAGAGCCTTTTCATTAATTGACTCCGTTGAGATGGTTCCAATGTCTTGGCTAAAATCGACTAACAGGCTTTGTATCTTGCTCTTACTTTCTTCAATAGAAGTAAACCAATCACTCAGTTCCTGTTGTTTTTTGAGACTAGGTAAAGAGACTTCAACTTCATATAACTTATTGATAGAAACAAACTTCTGTGCAGTACCTGTTGCCAAATTATTCAAGTCTAGGCTTTTTAAAACATGTGCTAAGTAAGGCAAATATACCCGAGTCGTATCCAATAGTTCCAAGCTTATCGCATTACTAGTTAACCAATAAGGTTTAGATGAAAAGTGTATGTTTCCACAGTGTGCACCTACCTTTCCAATTACGATTGAGTCTCCAGGTCTGTTGGGGTTTAGGCAATATCCTATTATTCCATTTCCTCCATACACGGGAAATGCTCCCTCGTTTTCGACGTCATCTTTATTGAGATTCTTTCCACTTCTAAGTTTACACACATCTTTTAATGTAACTTGATGTATGTATTCCAACTCAAAACTTCGAGACACATTATCGAAGTGATTTTCGATGGATGTCACCAAAGCTAACTGTTCGCTTTTTAATGAGGCGATCATTTTCTGTTTGTCGAACTTCAAGCCCGCTTCTTTCTTAGGTAAAGAAAATGAAAGGTTAAGTGTCTTATCTTGTAGTAAAGACTCCTTGCTTATTAAACAAGAATTCTCACTAACTTCTCTACGTTCGTACAATGACGTAAAGTCCTCAAAGTCAGAGTCAGTAATTGAGTTTACCTTACTCAAAGGTTTGTCCGTTCTTAACTCATAAAACCATATGTCTTTTTCTGACACGGTATTATCAAAAAACAAAACACTAACTTTAACTCCAGAGTATGGCGCTAACGTACCTTTGGGAAGGCTTAGAACCGTATGTAGATTAAATTGCGTTAGCAATTGTCGCTTTAGTTCATCTAGATGTAATGCATTACCGAATAAAATGCCATCTGGAATAACTATTGCGGCCCGTCCCCCTTTTGCCAACTTATCCATCGTATGCTTAAGAAACATTGCTTCAAGACTGCCACTATAACCGTGATAGTAATATTCATACTTAGTTAACTCGTTAACTTTTCCGAACGGCACTCCCGATATGACAAAATCGTATTGCTGACAATCTCTATCTAACAATGAGTCAGATATCGATACGCCACTAATATCGATATCGTTTAGAAGTAAGTTCAACGCCCCTATCAAATGCGCGAATGGACTTAGATCATTACCAATAAAACTTAAACCATTAAAGCAGCTCTTACCCTTCGCGTGTTTTTTTGCCTCAACAAAAACCCCACCAGTTCCCATAGCAGGATCGTAAACAGTAGCTAGTGGTTTAGGGTTTAAAACACTGACCATCGCCTTAATCAATGGTCTTGGAGAATAATATGCACCTGATGAACCTGAATCTTTCACCATATTGAGCAATAAACGGTCAAAATCTACTTCTATACCTTCGGATAAGTCCAACTCTTCCAATCTATGTATAACCAAATCTAAGCTTTTCGTTGACCTAATTCGAAAAGGTATTTGATCTAAAATGTTTTCGATTTTTTC
>NZ_WXWT01000382.1:0-10868 GCF_009904725.1 Vibrio sp. V43_P6S15P86 | reverse complement strand
CCGCTTATATGAACATGCAAGCGATCAGTGTTGTAACTATACACAATGTTACAATTTCGATCTCGTTAAATATTCGTCAGACAGGACTCATCTGACTAGTTTTCATCAATAAAAACGTAAAATTAGGCCTAATTATTTGTGGTGTGAATTTAGCCTTAATCTATTTATGGTTTAAATTTTCGCCTGGCTCGTTAAAGTAATGACATTTTACTTTTTAAAATTGAATGCAGGGAAATCAGCAGTGTTCGGTAGTCGTTTTGAAGATATTAATTTCAAAGGGGATGTATTTGGCGGGGTAACCACAGCGATTATCTCTCTTCCTTTGGCGTTAGCGTTCGGTGTTGCATCCGGTGCAGGGGCAGAAGCAGGCCTCTGGGGCGCAATAATGGTCGGTCTGTTTGCTTCGTTGTTTGGTGGTTCTAATACGTTAATATCAGAACCAACAGGGCCAATGACGGTAATCATGACCGCTGTATTAACCAGTATGATGGCGAAGTATCCAGAAACGGGCATGGCCATGACCTTCACGGTTGTTATGATGGCTGGTGCGTTCCAAATCCTATTAGGGACGTTAAAACTGGGTAAATACGTTACCTTGATGCCTTATAGCGTGATTTCGGGCTTTATGTCTGGCATAGGTGTGATTCTTATCATTCTGCAGTTATCGCCTTTGATGGGGCATGCCGCGCCTTCAGGGGGAGTACTCGGAACGTTATCTGCTTTGCCGGAGACCATCTCTAACCTTAAGTTCAGTGAGTTGTTTTTGGGACTACTGACTTTGGGGATTCTCTTTTTCTTCCCTAAGCAGTATCGAAAATATGTACCAGCGCAACTCGTGGCGTTGGTTGCGGTGACTTTGTTGTCTGTGATGCTCTTCGATACGGAAGATATTCGTCGTATCGGTGAAATCCCGGCTGGATTGCCTTCTCTTGTTGCGCCTCATATTGATCCAGATATGTTTGTTGAGATGGTTATTGATGCGCTGGTGCTCGGCACCTTAGGTTGTATCGACACTTTGTTAACGGCGGTTATCGGTGACTCCTTGACTCGTAAAGAGCACGACTCAGACAAAGAACTGCGAGGCCAAGGCCTTGCCAACATGATCTCAGGCTTGTTCGGTGCACTACCTGGCGCGGGTGCAACGATGGGCACGGTGACTAACATTCAAGTTGGGGCTCGTTCGCCATTGTCCGGTGTGATTCGTGCACTTATGCTTGCATTGGTCGTATTGGTTGCGGGTGGATTAACGGAGCCGATCCCAATGGCTGTGTTGGCTGGCATTGCAGTATATGTCGGCTTTAATATTTTGGATTGGAGTTTTATTCAACGAGCACACAAGGTTAGCTTTTCCGGAATGGCGGTAATGTATGGCGTTATGTTGCTCACAGTGTTCGTTGATCTTATCGTTGCCGTGGGCTTGGGCGTCTTTATTTCCAACATTATTATCATTGAGCGTCTGAGCCGAGAGCAGGCGAGACAAGTGAAAGCGATCAGCGACGCGGATGAAGACGATGTGCCGCTAACTGACAGCGAGCGTGGCTTGCTTGATCGCGCCAATGGCAAAGTACTGTTCTTTTATCTTTCGGGCCCAATGATCTTCAGTGTTTCTAAGGCAATTTCACGCCAGCACTCCAGTATTTCGGATTATGATGTGATGATTCTCGATCTTACCGATGTACCTATGATTGATGTTACTGTCGGTTTAGCGTTAGAAAACGCGATTAAAGATGCGCTTGATGCTAATTGTGCCGTGTATTTGTTGTGTCCAAATGAGCGCACGCGAGAACAGCTAGAAAAGTTCCACGTCATTGATCTTGTCCCAAATGACAATATGTACCAATTCCGTTATGAAGCATTAAATGCGGCGGTAGCACATGTCGAGGCGGACCAGTATCAGCGTATAACGGCGTAATCACTCTGATCGTTAAAAACGCAACAGCGTTCTGTTGCGTTTTTTATTCCCTAACTTTTCCTTACTTGCAGATAACCTTTACGTTGATAGGGACTATATTTCCAACATTATCGAAAGGTTTAATTGTAATCATCGTTATTCAACGATAAACTGATGGACCTCCAGTACAATACCCAAGGCGATTTCGTAGTAAACCGCTGATAAACATCGAGTCGGTATTAGTAATCACAAACAAACGGCAATCAAGACCTTATGTACGCATTAGAAATTGAACAGCTGCGCAAGACGTATGCAGGTGGCTTTGAGGCGTTAAAAGGTATTAGTCTCCAAGTGAAAAAGGGTGACTTCTACGCGCTTCTGGGTCCCAATGGTGCAGGAAAATCGACCACGATCGGCATCATCTCCTCCTTAGTGAACAAAACTTCTGGGACGACGAAAGTTTTCGGTTATGACATTGATACCGACCTTGAGTTGGCCAAACAGAATTTAGGCTTGGTGCCACAAGAGTTCAACTTCAACCAGTTTGAAACCGTTGAGCAAATTGTGATGCAGCAAGCGGGCTATTACGGTGTGTCTAAAGTATTAGCCAAAGAACGAGCTGAAAAGTACCTGAAAAAACTCGATTTATGGGAAAAACGTAAAGAGCGTGCCCGTAATTTATCTGGCGGAATGAAGCGCCGTTTGATGATCGCCCGAGCTTTGATGCATGAGCCGCAGTTGCTCATTTTGGATGAACCAACGGCTGGGGTGGACATTGAACTACGCCGCTCAATGTGGGAATTTCTGAAAGAGATCAACCAAGAGCAAGGGATTACGATTATTTTGACGACGCACTACCTAGAAGAAGCGGAGATGCTGTGTCGAAATATCGGCATTATTAACCGAGGTGAGTTGATCGAAAACACCACCATGAAGGCGTTGCTAGGTAAGTTAAGCGTCGAGACATTTATCCTAGACATTGAATCTGAAGGCGAGGTGCCTGAGCTTGAAGGCGTCAATCGACAAAGTATTGTTGATGGCTCTTTAGAGATAGAGCTAGATAAAAGCCAAGGATTGAATTCAGTGTTCAGTCAGTTAACAGAGCATGGTATTAGAGTTCTTTCAATGCGTAACAAAGCCAACCGACTGGAAGAGTTGTTTGTTAGCATTGTAAGAGAAGGGAGTAAGTAAATGTACGGTTTATATTGGACGGCATTTCGTAGCTTGCTGAGCAAAGAGATCACCCGTTTTACGCGTATTTGGGTGCAAACTTTAGTTCCGCCTGCAATCACAATGACACTGTATTTCATCATTTTCGGTAATCTTATTGGCTCTCGAATCGGTGAGATGAGCGGCTTTAGCTACATGGAGTACATAGTTCCAGGTTTGATCATGATGTCGGTGATCACCAATTCATACTCGAATGTGGCGTCTTCGTTCTTTAGTGCAAAACTACAGAAGAACATTGAAGAGCTGCTGGTGGCACCAGTGCCAAATTACGTGATCATTGCTGGATACGTAATGGGCGGTGTGACTCGAGGTTTGTTAGTAGGCGCTATTGTTACCTGTGTGTCTCTATTGTTTGTGGATCTGCAAGTTGAACACTGGGGCATTATTGTTGCGACCGTCTTCATGACATCCGTTGTATTTGCTCTAGGCGGACTGATCAATGCGGTCTATGCAAAAACGTTTGATGATATTTCGATCATTCCTACATTTGTGTTGACCCCGTTAACCTACTTGGGTGGTGTTTTTTATTCCATCAGCTTACTGCCTGAATTTTGGCAAGGTGTCTCTAAGATTAACCCAATCGTCTACATGGTGAATGCGTTCCGTTATGGTTTTTTAGGCGTATCGGATGTGGGTATTGTCACCTCATTCAGTGTGCTTGCGGTGTTTGTGATAGCGCTGTATGCCGTTGCTCATTACTTAGTAACGAAAGGTATTGGGCTAAGAAGCTAAGACTCTCCCACACAACAAAGAGCAGCGAATCATGCTGCTCTTTGGCATGCATAACAATACATACCCATACAATCTTTCAGTTTTTATCATGATAGGTTTCAATCATTTGTAATAAATGAGTGATCCTATGAATATTGTCCCGCCGCCGCCTTTCTCCTATCAGTTACTTAAGCCCAAATATTGGTCTGTATGGCTGGCATTTGGATCTTTAGCGATTCTTGTTAATGTACTGCCATACATAGTATTGCGAATCTTAGGTAGAAGCATCGGCTGTGTTGCGATGCATGTAATGAAGCGCCGACACAAGATCGCTCTGCGTAATCTCCAGCTGTGTTTCCCTGATTTTACGGATTGGCAATGTAAGGACGTAGTACGAAAAAACTTTCAATATACGGGAATGGCGATCATCGAAACGGGCATAGCGTGGTTTTGGCCAGACTGGCGGATTCGTCGGATAACCTCTACTGTTGGAAAAGATCGTTTACTCGCTGAGGAAAAGAATGGGCGTGGTGTGTTGGTGGTGTGCAGTCACCATTTAAACTTGGAGATAACCGCTCGTATTTTTAGCCAGTTTGCCAAAGGTTACGGTGTGTATCGCCCAAATTCGAATCCTGCTTATGAGTTTATTCAACATCGAGGTCGAACTCGTTTTGGGCATCAAATGATTGATCGAAAAGACGTGAAATCAATGCTCAAAGTTTTGAAAAATGGTCATCGACTTTGGTATTTGCCCGACCATGATTATGGCGTCAGCCATTCTGTTTTTGCGCCGTTCTTTGCTGTTGAACAAGCCGCGAGTACCGTGGGCTCTAGTGTGCTTATAGACGTAACAAAGTGTGCGGTCATATCTGGCGTCACAGTGAGCAAGAATCACCATTACACGTTGTATATTGGAAAAGATATCAGTGAGCGTTTCGAGAGGCGTAATGCGATTAAAGCGGCAAGTATCTTGAATCAAGAACTCGAGAAAATGATAAAACGTGATATTCCAGCGTGGATGTGGCTGCACAAGCGGTTTAAAACACGTCCAGAAGGATTAGATTGCGTCTATACGTAGAAACTAAAAAAGGTCGACTAAGAGTCGACCTTTTTACGTCTTGATGGCTCAGAGCTTACTCTGCGCTCTCTGAGTTTGTATTACTAGACTCTGCTTCTTCCTTCGCTTCGACAACCATATCTACCGTTTGGTTATCGATAAGACGAGCTTTGCCTAAGAACGCAGACATCAGAATGACGGCTTGTGTCGTTTCTGGCGTGATCACTTGTAAAGTACGAGCATCACGAATGAAGACCTCATCAGGGTGCAAACCTGCAGCTCGAAGTTGGTCGCTCGCATCTTCGATGATCGATGCGTAGTCATCACGGCCACCGCGAATGGCACTGCTGATCCAACGCATTGTACGAGCAAGCACTGGCGCACGTTGACGTTCGTCAAGTGTAAGCAGACCATTACGCGAGCTCATTGCTAAACCGTCCATTTCACGTACGGTTGGTACACCAATGATTTCAATGTCCATCGCAAGATCGACAACCATCTTGCGGATAACAGCAAGTTGTTGAAAATCTTTCTCACCAAAACAGGCCACATCTGGCTGAACGATGTTAAATAGCTTGTTTACGATGGTTGTGACGCCACGGAAATGACCAGGGCGTGAAGCCCCTTCTAAAATAGTCGATAGACCCGGAACATCAACAAACGTTTGTTTATCAAGCCCTTCAGGATAGATAACTTCTGGTGTCGGCGTAAATACCACATCGACCCCTTCAGAGGTTAACTTGCTTAAGTCTTCCTCTAGCGTACGCGGGTAATTATTTAAATCGTCTGCACGATCAAACTGCATCGGATTAACAAAGATGCTTACGACAACGATATCAGCGTATTCGCGTGCTTTACGCACTAAAGTTAAGTGACCTTCGTGAAGGTTGCCCATGGTTGGGACAAACGCAATTTTACGACCTTCACGTTTAAAGGCTTTAAGGTGTTCACGAACTGCTGAGATTTCCGCAAAAGTTTGCATGCATTTATCCTCTAGGCAATGGTATGAGCGTCGTCTGGGAATACACCGTTGGCTACATCTTCAATGTATTTAGCAACGGCTTTGCGCATATCACCTGTTTCAGCAAGAAAGTTTTTGGAGAATTTCGGCATGTAGTTGGCAGAGATACCGAACATATCATGCATCACGAGAATTTGACCATCTGTCACGTTACCAGCCCCAATACCGATAACAGGGACGTCGAGCACTTGCGTAATACGCTCAGCAAGCTCAGCAGGCACGCACTCTAGTAAGACGATTTGAGCGCCTGCTTCTTGCAGTGCTAACGCATCTTTCACCATGCGGTCCGCTTTTTCTTGATCGCGACCTTGGACTTTGTAACCACCAAAAATATTCACGGCTTGAGGAGTTAAACCAAGGTGAGCACAAACTGGAACCGAGCGTTCAGTGAGCATTTTTACAGTGTCGACTAACCAGTCACCACCTTCAATTTTCACCATATTGGCACCAGCACGCATCAGTGTAGCCGCATTTTCGCAAGCTTGCTCTGGCGTGGTGTAGCTCATGAATGGCATATCAGCCATCAACAAACAATTTGGGCTACCAGCGCGTACGCAACGAGTATGGTAAGCGATATCATCGACCGTTACTGGCAGAGTATCGTTGTGACCTTGCAAAACCATACCTAGAGAATCACCAACAAGAAGTACTGGCATTTCTTGGCTTTCAAACAGTTGGGCAAAGCTCGCATCATAAGCGGTTGAAGTAGCAAATTTACGACCTTCTTGCTTCCACTTGATTAGGTCGTTGATGGTCATTTTTTTCATGGTTTTATCCTTACTAGGAGTTGGCTATGACTGCCAGATACTGAGGCCGTTTCTATCTACTTGTTCCAGTAGTTTAGAGACCTCGGTCCCATCGGGGAGTTGTAAACTTGGTGCAATTTCCGCAAGAGGGTAGAGTACGAATTCACGCTCTTTCATTCCATAATGAGGAACGATCAGCCTCTCGGAATTAATCACCTCATTGCCATAAAGAACAATGTCGAGGTCCAAGGTTCTTGGTCCCCAACGTTCGTCTTTACGGACACGCCCTTGTTCTTGCTCAATGGCTTGTGTGCAATCGAGCAATTCAAGAGGCGTCAAACTGGTGTTAATCGACACAACCGCATTGATGTAATCCGGTTGGTTTTGTGGTCCCATTGGCGTGCTGCTGTATAGCGAAGAAGCCTGAACAAACTCTGATTTAGGCAGCGTTTTTAACGCTTCAATCGCTTGCTTCGCTTGGCTGACAGGATCAGCCAAGTTACTGCCTACCGCAATGTACGCTGTGATCATGACTTAGGCTTACTCTTTTTCTTGCGATAGGTTTTACGGCGGCGCTGACCACTCTTCGGTGATTGACCGTCTAGGTCGGCAGCCATTGCTTGACGCATTTCTCGGCCTGCATTTTGGAAAGTTTCCCACCACTTGGCAAGCTTCTGAGTGTCACCACCTTCAATTTCACCGCGCATTTCAAGAAAATCAAAGCCAGCTCTAAATTTATTGAGCTCCATAAGACGGAATGCACGTTTACCGTTACGTCGAGGAAGGCGCAGCTGCAGCTGCCAAATCTCGCGAATGGTTGCGGTGTGGCGTCTTGGAATGGCAATTGTACGAACTTGTTCATCAAGAATGATGTTACTCGCTTCCATAATAGCGTCGTAATGGCCTAGGTTGCGCTCTTCCATCAGTTCATCGGCTTTCGCACACAGTGGGTACCACAGCATTGCAGCAAACATAAATGCTGGATTGATGCGTTTCCCATCTTCGATGCGCATGTCGGTAGAATCTAGGACAAGATCCAACATTTGCTCAGTGTGAGAGGAGTAATCTTCTGTAAAGTGCGCTGCAATCGTCGGGAATAGCTGTTGGAATAAGTTGTACTCACGCAGTAGGTGGTAGGTTTCTAGGCCATGACCGGATTGCAATAACTTGAGTGACTCTTCAAAAAGACGCGCTGACGGAATGTCACCGAGCAACGGTGCCATGTGTTCGATTGGTGCCGCGGTGTCTTCTTCAATATCAAAGTCCAGTTTTACTGCGAAGCGAACTGCACGCAACATACGTACTGGGTCTTCACGGTAGCGTGTTTCTGGATCGCCAATCAGCCGAATGAGGCGATCTTCTAAATCCTCAATACCACGTGCGTAGTCGTGAATCGAGTAATCCGCGATGTTGTAGTACATCGAGTTAATCGTGAAATCACGGCGCTCAGCATCTTCATCGATGGTGCCGTAGACATTGTCACGCAGCAGCATTCCTTCTTTCGATTGCTGAGAGATGCTCTTATTCTTTTGCTCTTGGTGGTGACCGCGGAATGTCGCTACTTCAATGATATCTCGGCCAAACATAATATGAGCCAAGCGGAAGCGGCGACCAATCAAACGGCAGTTACGAAATAGCTGTTTGATCTGTTCCGGCGTTGCGTTGGTCGCAATGTCAAAATCTTTTGGTTTCTGTCCAAGCAGTAAGTCTCGAACCCCGCCACCCACAAGAAAAGCATCGAAACCAGCACCATTTAGGCGGTACAGTACCTTCAGTGCATTATCACTGATCTGCTTACGCGAAATGTTGTGCTCTTCACGAGTTATTACATTGAGAGCGAGCTCTGGAATAGTGGCAGGTTCGCTTGGTGTATAGTCGTTTGTATTCATGTGCATCTGGCAATAACTGGGTTTAGTCCAATCTTGCTTTGGTTAGTTTTTGCGCCTCTAGGGCCTAATTTGCGGCTAATGATAGCCTACACAATGCCATTTGAGAATCACGGTGTGATCTCGATCTCTGTTGGAAGCTGTTCCAAGCGCCAGTTTTCGCAGCCCCAACGAAGAATCTCTTCTATGTTGGCCGCTTTTATGGCTTCCGGTATCTCGAAGCCCAAAAATGTCATGGCGCGTAATAGAGTAGGCTTTGGTGTCTCTATATCAATAGCCGTCGCGTGATTTTGTTTCGACAGTTTATTGCCGTTGTTGTCCATCGCCAATGGTAAATGCAAGTAGCTGACTTCAGGCTGCCCAAGTATCTGGTACAGACTGATTTGACGCCCTGTTGGCTCGATTAAGTCTGCACCACGCACGACTTCGGTGACGCCTTGGTCGATGTCGTCCAATACTACCGCAAGATTATAAGCAAATAATCCATCTCGACGTTTAATAATGAAATCTTCATTAACGAGTTGCTCTGGAATCTTAATTGTTCCACGCTTCTGATCGAAGAAATGAGCGACAGGCTTGGTCATTTTTAGGCGAATCGCGCCGTCTTTCAAGTTTTTATCGCGGCAAGTGCCAGGATAAAACCCGCCATGCTCTTTAATTTGCTTTCGAGTACATTGGCAATAATAGGCCTCACCATTTTCGAGCCATGTGTTTATTTGGGCTTGGTAAAGGTCATGACGTTCACTCTGGTATACCACCTCTCCATCCCAATGCAGCTGGTAGGCTTTGATCGCATCTAGGATAAGTTGCGCCGCACCTGGCATTTCTCTTGGTGGGTCCAAGTCCTCAATACGTACTAACCAGGTTCCGTTGTGTGCTTTCGCTTGAAAATAGCTGCCAAGAGCGGCAATCAGTGAACCAAAATGTAAAGGACCAGAAGGAGATGGGGCGAATCGACCTACATAGCGTGTCATGCGTGTATCTCGAATTTAGTAAACAAATGGGATGCAAAGGTAGTCAAAACAAAAAGGGAGCCTGAGCTCCCTTCAATAATCATAATGCTTGGTTGATTAACCTTGCATTTGCTTCTCTTTGATTTCTGCAAGTGTTTTACAGTCAATACATAGGTCAGCGGTTGGACGTGCTTCAAGACGGCGAACGCCAATCTCTACGCCACAAGACTCACAGAAGCCAAAATCGTCTTCTTTGATTTTATCCAAAGTCTTTTCAATCTTCTTGATCAAACGGCGTTCGCGGTCGCGGTTACGCAGTTCTAGGCTGAACTCTTCCTCTTGAGAGGCGCGGTCAACTGGATCTGGGAAGTTTGCTGCTTCGTCCTGCATGTGGTGAACGGTACGATCCACTTCAGCTCTCAGCTGGTCGCGCCAAGCTGTTAAGATTTTCGTAAAGTGTTCAACCTGCTCTGGTGACATGTACTCTTCACCAGGTTTTTCCTGATATGGCTCCACGCCGGCAATGGCTAGGATGCCTATCGTTTTCTTCTTTGATTCTGGCATACAGCATCTCCTACTTACACCTAGTCAACTGCTACGCAGTCAATTTAAGGCGGGTATCTATAGCAAAAAGAGGCGGTGCAAGCAAATACTGAATCGCAAAGTTATCGTCAATGTGAAGACGACATCATTTTTTCTCTTAATTGATAAAATCAATAGCGGAAATCAGCTTCATTCCAGTATCGCTCAGTTCAGCTTTGTAGCAGAGAACTTCCACTCCAGCGTCTTGTGCTTGTTTGAGTAATAGTGAATATTTCGCGTCTATATGGTGCGCCGCGGATACTTTTTCAATACCTGAATGTAAAACAGTGAATAAAAGTATGGCTCTACTTCCATTTTGTGCCATTTCTGTGAGCTCTCTCAGGTGCTTTTGTCCCCGAGTCGTGACCGCATCTGGGAAGTATCCTTGTCCAGTAGAGTCGGTCTCATCAAGAAGAGTGACGCTTTTCACTTCTATATAGCACTTTGGCTTGCTGTCTGCGCTGAGCAAGATATCAATTCGGCTATTTTCATTACCGTATTTCACCTCAGTTTGAAGTGTGTCATAACCACAAAGCTCTGAAATGACATTATTTTCAATAGCCTCAACGGCCAGTTGGTTGGCGCGCGCGGTATTGATACAAATGCGGTGGCCTTGGTCGGTTTCACTCAACTCCCAACTATTGGGATATTTTCGTTTCGGGTTGTCGGAAGTGGAAAACCAAACTTTGTTTCCCGGTGTCGCACAACCTGTCATAGCGCCAGTGTTTGCGCAGTGGATAGTACGAATTTCACCGGTATCGAGTTTGATATCGGCAAGAAAGCGTTTATAG
>NZ_WXWT01000070.1:0-10885 GCF_009904725.1 Vibrio sp. V43_P6S15P86 | reverse complement strand
GCGTTGCTTGCTGCGTGTTCAGCTCCTCAACAGCCTCAGCTGAATTTGATGCCAGAAAGCACACTGAGCACCAATCCAATTGTTCAAGGCAAGACTTACAGCTTGACCAGCAAAGATGTACGTGCAGCGCAGTACGTGGCGTTGGTGGATAACGGCCGTTCGAACATTCTTCCTCTTCATGCTAAACAGAATTTACGTATTGCGTTAGAAGAAGCATTAGAGAAGCAGTTTTCATCTCAAGGCTTCCATGCCGATCTAAACAGCAACAATGCAATTGAATTAAACGTTCAAGAAGCATTAGTTAACGTAAAACATTCGGTGATGGAAAATGAGATGGATGCGAAAGTCGTGCTTGAAATCACCGCAGAAACACCAGAAGGCAAGCTGGTCAAAACTTACACAGGCACTGCGAAGCGTTCTGGCACATTGAGTGCGTCTGATGCCGACATTGAGCAAACACTGAATGATGTAGTGACATTAACACTTAAAGAAATTGCCAATGATCCTGAGCTTCGTCAGTACATGCAGGAGCGTTTCTAATGTTACGCAAGGCAATTCTTTCTCTCGCGCTACTCAGCTGCAGCGTTTGGGCTGGACCAAAAGTGGCGTTTGAAACAACGTTAGGTTCATTTACTGTCGAACTGAATGAAGAGAAAGCGCCGATTACGGTAGCGAACTTCCTGAAATATGTAGAAGACGGTAGCTATGAAGGCACTATTTTTCACCGCGTTATTCCAGGCTTTATGGCGCAAGGTGGTGGCTTTAACCAAGATATGCAAATGGTGAAGACTTACGCTCCAATCAAAAACGAGGGTAATAACGGTTTAAATAACGACCGTGCGACGATTGCAATGGCGCGCACCAACGCGCCTGACTCTGCTACTCGTCAGTTTTTTATCAATTTAGTCGACAATGATTTTCTCAACTATGGCGCTCGTCCACCGGGTTATGCTGTATTTGGCGAGGTCACGGAAGGATTCGACATTATCCAAAAAATGGCAAAACAGCCAACTACGACGACTCGCGGTATGCGTGATGTTCCCGAGACTCAAATCGTCATCACTAAAGCAACACTACTTAAATAGCCAAAACGATAAGCCCTTTGAATAATCGAAGGGCTTTCTCTTTCAACGGCTTCATTTTATTGGATTGATTTATGTCTTCATTACCTTCCATCACTTGGTTGGAAACGGTAAAAAGTTACCTCGATAAACGACTCATGTGGGTTTTCATGTTGGGCTGCTCTAGCGGCTTTCCGTGGGTACTTATCGGTTCAAATATGTCTGGCTGGCTAAAAGACGCTGGTTTGACCCTATCCGCAATAGGTTACTTTGGTAGTGTCTTTGCGGTTTATGCAATTAACTTTCTCTGGGCGCCACTCGTAGACCGGGTGAAGCTACCAGTGCTCTATCGACTACTTGGACAAAGGCGTAGCTGGATTTTCTTCTGTCAAAGTATTGTACTCGTCGCGACGGTATTTATTGCGGGCGTGAATCCAGCAGAGAACTTGGTGTTTGCGTCTCTACTCGCCTTGTGTATTGCAACCGCATCAGCAACACAAGACATTGCGATTGATGCTTTTCGTATTGATACTTTCCCAAAATCAGAAGAATCTAAGCTGCCACAAGCTTCTGCAATGGCGGTCATTGGCTGGTGGACAGGTTATTCACTACCGGGTTATTTAGCGTTTGTTAATGCTGATAGTGTCGGTTGGAATGGCGTGTATTACGGGATGGCGGTGATAGTCGGCATTCTAATGGTCTTTACGATTTTAGTCGGAGAGCCTAAGACTCAACGCGAACAACTTCAGTCTGCCGCTGAACAACGCCACAAAGAAGTGGTTGGTTCAAAAGTCGTGGCTTGGTTTACTGTGACTGTTGTAGAACCTTTCCTTGACTTCTTTAATCGCAATGGCGTCCGTGTCGCGATTACTCTTTTGCTGTTCGTTTTCCTATTCAAAATTGGCGAAGCGTTTTTGGGCAGGATGTCGATCGCGTTCTATAAAGATATTGGTTTTAGTAACGAACAAATTGGTTATTACTCCAAACTGATCGGATGGGGAGCCACTATCTTCTTTACCTTTGTCGGAAGCATGTTCAACGTCAGGTTTGGTATTGTACGTGGATTAATGATCGGCGGTATTGCTATGTCTGCCAGCAACTTGATGTTTGCTTGGATTGCATCGGTAGGCCCAAATGAGCACCTGTATTTAGCAACCATTATTGTCGATAACTTTACGACTGCTTTCTCAACTGTCGCTTTTGTTTCATTTTTGACGATTCTAACCGGACAAGCATTCTCGGCAACTCAGTATGCGTTGCTTGCCTCTTTGGGGAACTTCGGACGAACGACTCTTGCTTCTTTCAGTGGAGAACTGGTTGACTACCTCAATGACTGGAGCACGTTCTTTGTGCTTACCGCTGTTATGGTCGTGCCAAGCTTGATTATGTTGTACTCGCTACGACATTACTTTGATGCTTTATTAGAAAAAGCACGTCACAAGCACTAAGAAGCGCATCAAAAAACCACCGAATTCGGTGGTTTTTGTTTTGCGAGATATGAGATAAGAGGTCTATGGGTATAGCCCTTTGCCAAACATATTAAATATACGTGCCACACCTTGAGTAAAGATCATCGGCTCGGTCAATACGGTTAAACACAAGCAATCTTCTCCGACTTTAGTGTAAGGGCTGTGCTTCACTGACGCGTCTCGAATCATCAAATCGCCCTCTTCATATTGGCCATCCTCATCACTAAACCCACCATGTAGGATCAATGTAGATTCTAAGCCTTTGTGCGTATGTTGAGGAATTTGCACATCTTCTCCGATGTACATTAAGCTAACACGAGCATCTTCCCCTAGATCAATCTGAGCACTGAAAACCTTGCCTCCGTAACTTCTCCATGACCCTACGAGGTCAGAGAAACGCGCTAAGGTTTTGGGAAGCTCAAAGCTCTTTCCTGCAACATTCACTGCGGCAGGATCTCGGATAACGATGTTATCTGTCGCTGGCTCCGCATTGATAATATCATTGAACATATCGTCGAATTCAGGGACATATTCAGAGGGGATGTCGCTCACGATATTCGCTTGGCTGGCTTCGACTTGGTTCACATAAGCTCGGCACTTGGTGCATGTTTCTAAATGGGTTGCGACCACAAGACCAGAAACTGCATCAATGCTTCCCGAAGCGTATGCTTCTAACAAGCTGTTATCTGGGTGTTTGTTCATAGTTGCTCCGTATGCATTGAATGCCTTAGCTTTTCTACTGCAAGCCTCAGCCTGGATTTTACGGTACCGAGGGGTATATCAAATAATTCAGCGACCTGCTGATGAGGTAGCTCCTCAAGATACACCGCTTGTAAAACGTCTCTCTGATTTTTCGGTAAAATATCTAAAAATTTAACCACCTGCTCTTTCAACATGTCTTGCTCTGGTGAATAGTGATCAACAAGATCTGGTGGATAATATTCTGACGGCCAAATGTCATCAGAATGAATGTGTAACTCCTTACCTTTCTGCTTTCTCAACAGATCAAAGCATAGGTTTCGGATTATGGTGTATATCCAAGTCGATAACGCGCTCTTTTCCCCATCATAGAGGTGCGCTTTCTGCCAAACTGTCGCCATGGTCTCTTGCACCATCTCCATAGCAACTTGCTCATTACCAACATGTTTGTAAGCGAATTGCTTCAGCTTGGGTGCGTAAAAACGGAATACAAAAGCGAATGCGTCTTTATCTCGAGCCTTCACTTTGTCCATGTAATCGTTCCAATCACTGCGCCCCAGTTTTTTTGGGCTATCACTCATCATAATCGGCCTTAATTTTAGGGAGAAGTCATCTCCTCCCATTCGTCCTAATCGGTAACGTCATCAACCAACAAGTTGAAGCCACCGTTGTTCCCATCATCAATGGCAACCACCTGATACACAACACCATTCATCACATTGACTGGTGCTGAATCAACAGCAACCGTACTTGGATCGCCTGCCACTGTCACGGTTACATAATAGGTACCTTCAGCGACATATAATCCCTGAACGCTATCTTTGTACGCAAAATTAGCAATAGTTGGATCACTTCCATCTATTCCAGCGCTTGTAGTGAGATAAATATCCACCATTTCCGCTACGGGATTCGCCGCCGCATGTGTCACATTCAGCGTCGCGCTAGTTGCCACTGCACGTCTCATGTCTTCAACAACTAGAGGTTCGATATCAATCGTTGGGCTAACAACACCGACTGCGTAAACACTGTAATCCATTCCGCCCGCAACCATTAATCCGTCAACATCGATAATAGGGTTGGTTGTTGTGCCATCCACGTAAACGTCAATATCGTAAGCGCCAGCATCGAGATCCAAATAACCACGAATCTCTTTGAACGCTAAGTCGGCAAGAGGACCGAAGGCCGCCCCGTTAACGTTGACATCGACGATTGGCGCTCCATCGACAAGATGTCCAACTCTTACTTCAGCTTGGCTGCCCATATCCTCGATTATAGAAGATCCTGAACCATCCAATACCAACAGCTTAACCGGTGACGTGCTATTTGAATCTCCGGTACTGATAGCGGCAATCGTCAAGTTTGAATTAGCAGCAAGAGATATTGTTCCCGAGTCAAAAGCAACGCTATCCCCAACAGCAAGTCGAACTTGGTACTCACCAGCGGGGATGTTCAATACGTCTGTAGATGCTTTATATGCAAGATTCATAAGCGGTGTCGCGCTAGCAAGATCAGCCCCTGGCTCAGTGACGTAGAGATCAACGGCAGGAACGCCAGACGCTGCATGAACAACTTGAACGTCTAGACTATTGGCATCAGCCATTGAATCGGCGCTGCGAGTCACAACTAAAGGTTCTACTGGGTTTGGCGAACCATCGGCATCACCAACAACGAACACGTTGTAATTGAGGTCTGAATCAAGGTCTAGTTCTGTTTTAGGTATTACGGTCGCGGTTTCATCGCCTGGAAGTTGAACATCAACTTGAATTGAGTTCATGCCCTCACGTAACTTCATGTAACCAGAACCCATACCATAATCAACACCTGTCAATGATGATTTATCGTTTATCCACACATTTGCAAGCGGCGCATCAGAAGACGCATGTACTGCTTGCAAATTGGAATACTCGATGGTGTCGCTGTCGGAGCCACACGCCGCCAGTCCTAATGCCGCCACCATAGTTAGCGCAGCTCTGCTAAATCCTTTCATATCCTTGCCTCTTTGTTAGTCGGGGCTTCTATGGCTTCTGTCAGAAATTGCAACGCAGGAATGCAGTTCTCTGCGCCAACGAGCTGTTCGAACAGATTGCAGTCTAAAGGAAGTAATTCAAGCCAGCGCTGGGTCACCCAAGCTGAGTCATCGTAAAAACGATGCTGGTAGAGGTTTCCAAGTTGAGGAAACTCTTCATAAACATGGGATAACTGCTGACTTAAATAGAAGAAATCTGGTGAGTTGTCTGGATGTTGCCAATTGTCTAACCATTCGACCTCTGCATGGCGTAAGCCGTCCGCATCTGCACGAACTCGTTTGACAACAAAGCGTTTCTCACCAGCGACTGTAATACCAAGAAGACCATCACTGAGTGTTTCAAAATCAACGATCCTGACCAAAGTTCCGATAGATGAAACATTTCCCACGTCTTTAGGGTCACCTTCACTACCTACTAGGCAAACTCCAAAACCCACATTTTGTAGGCTGCATTCCTTTACCATTCGCTTATATCGTGGCTCAAAAATGCGCAGATTCATTTTACCTTCAGGGAGTACAACTGAAGTGAGTGGGAATAACATGACTTCTTTCATTCAAACGTCCTCTTTGATTCACCGATACATACGAATCCCTTATCACTCCGATCACTAACGATTTATGTTGGTTAATCGACTGGCTTAAAAAGTCATAAAATCGCTTACGCAAACGATCCAAATCACATATTTATTGCAATCAAATGCAACAAACAAAAAGTTCCGTAAATAAAGATAATTTCGTGACGCAACTCACCAAAAACGTTCAATTTTGCACCCTTTATCACTTTCATTTGGGATTTTTATCGCTATTATTCCCGCCAATTGGAAAGCGCAGCACAGATTGCGTGTTCTGAATCATTACAAACATAGAGAGTCCCCTTATGCGTAAATCACTTTTAGCTCTTAGCCTTCTAGCGGCTACTTCAGCTCCAGTATTGGCTGCAGATTACTCTGACGGCGATATCCACAAAAACGATTACAAGTGGATGCAATTTAACCTAATGGGTGCATTCAACGAGAAAGGTTATGCTGAATCTTCTCATGATTACCTAGAGATGGAATTTGGCGGTCGCTCTGGTATTTTCGATCTATACGGCTACGTTGACGTATTCAACCTAGCTTCTGATCCAGGCAGCGACAAAGCTGGTGGCGAGAAAATCTTCATGAAATTTGCTCCACGTATGTCTCTAGATGCGGTAACTGGTAAAGACCTATCTTTCGGTCCAGTTCAAGAGCTATACGTTGCAACTCTAATCGAGTGGGGTGGTAACTCTGATGTTAACTCTCAAAAAATCGGTCTAGGTTCTGACGTAATGGTACCTTGGTTCGGCAAAGTTGGCCTAAACCTTTACGGTACATACGATGGCAACAAAAAAGACTGGAACGGTTTCCAAGTTTCTACTAACTGGTTCAAACCATTCTACTTCTTCGAGAACGGCTCATTCATTTCTTACCAAGGTTACATTGATTACCAATTCGGTATGGATGACGACAAAGGCAATAAGTTCAACACTACAGCATCTAACGGCGGTGCTATGTTCAACGGCATCTACTGGCACTCTGACCGCTTTGCTGTTGGCTACGGTCTGAAGCTATACAAAGACGTATACGGCTTTAAAGATGGCGAAGCTCTACCATGGGGTCATAAGCCAGAGTCTTCTGGTGTAGGTCACTATGTAGCTGTAACTTACAAGTTCTAATTGAACCACTAAGTTTCATCAAAAATGGCGCCTTTCGGCGCCATTTTTATTTGCTTTCCTTTTTTCCCTCATTATCCTTGCAGCAAACCTTTTTAATGAGAGCGTTTGGTGAATATCCTTATCCTCGGTCCAGGTGCGGTGGGCTCACTCTGGGCAACAAAATTTAAGCTTGCCGGGCACAATGTTTCATTGTGGGGAAGAAGTTCAGAGAGCCAACAATCACTTCAGTTGGATGACACACCCGCAATCGTATTCAGTAATCAAGATATTTCCTCCGTAAATCAAGCGGACCTCATTTTGATCACGGTAAAAGCTTGGCAAGTGGAAGACGCCATTCAGCCTTTGCTCCCTCATATCAATACAGACACGATTATCATGCTGATGCACAATGGTATGGGTACTGCCTCTGCCGTGGAGAAGGCTCTGCCAAACAATCCGATAGTGCTCGCAACAACGACGCACGGCGCATACAAACCAGATAACCAACACGTATTGCATACCGGTCACGGAACAACGCAAGTGGGTGGTTATAATGACAATGGAATGCAGTGTACTTTTCTGCAAGATGTTATGCATCATGCCCTTCCAGAGGCCACTTGGAATCCACGCATCCAGTCTGCGTTATGGACTAAGTTAGCGATCAACTGTGCTATCAACCCACTGACTGCGATTCACCAGTGTAAGAATGGTGAGCTTGCGCAGCCCGAGTTTAAGATACAACTCGAAAGCATCAATCAAGAACTGGTTGAAGTAATGAGTAAAGAAGGTATTGCTATCGAGTTTCGCTCTCTTTTCGATACGGTAATGCAAGTGGTGAACGCCACAGCTGAGAACTATTCTTCAATGAGACAAGACGTATTCCATCAGCGTCGAACGGAAATTGATTTTATAACCGGATACTTGTTAAAGGCTGCCGAGAAACATCGCATCAATACGCCTGAGAATTTAAAACTTTACCAACGCATCAAACAAATAGAACAAAGCTGGACAGAACAATGAGTAAGAAAATCTTAGTGCCAATCGCTCCGGGCACCGAAGAAATGGAAGCTATCACCGTTATCGACATGATGGTTCGCGCGGGTTATGACGTTACGGTAGCGAGTGCTGCTTTTGATGGCTCATTGACGATGAAAGCTTCTCGCGGAGTCACATTAACAGCCGATTGTAAGCTGGTCGATATCGCTGATGATGAGTTTGACGCCATAGCGCTTTCTGGTGGTGTTGGTGGTGCAGAAATTTTTCGTGATAGCACGGTGATGATAGAAATCCTTAAGCAGCACATCTACGAGGGAAAATTGGTCGCTGCTATCTGCGCAGCACCGGCGTTGGTATTGCAACACCACAATCTTTTCCCACAATCACTAATGACCTGTCACCCGAGCTTTCAGTCACATATCCCGGAAGAGAAGTGGCGCAGCAAACGCGTGACCTTTGATATCAACCACAACCTTATCACCAGTCAAGGTCCGGGCACTGCTTTAGAGTTCGCAATGGAAGTAATCATTCAACTCTCAGGTAAAAAACACGCATGGTCAGTTGCTGAACCAATGATCCCTCTGCCTACGCTGCATTACCATAAGCTTGGTGAAGAATAATGTTTGACATAAATGCTGTACGTGAGCAGTTCCCCGCTCTAAATCAATCCGTCAACGATACACCCTTAGTGTATCTAGATAGCGCAGCGACAACGCAAAAACCGCAATGTGTGATTGATGTCATCAGTCATTACTACAGTGCGCAAAATGCCAATGTTCACCGTGGCAGTCATAGCTTAACAGCTAATGCCACCAGCCAATTTGAAGCGGCACGAGAACGAGTGGCAAACTTTATTGGTGCAAACAGCTCTAAAGAGATCATTTGGACACGGGGCGCAACCGAAGCACTGAACTTAATTGCTCAAACTTACGCCCGCAGCACGTTACAACCGGGTGATGAGATCTTGATTAGCGAGATGGAGCACCACGCTAACATCGTGCCCTGGCAAATCGTGGCAGAGCAAACGGGCGCCAAAGTCATAAAAGTTCCAATGACATCAGATTGCCAGTTCGACATCAACGCATTTAAGGCGCTTCTGTCTGACCGCTGTAAAATTGTTGCTTGTGCGCAAATCACTAACGTAACGGGCACACGCCAACCTATCGAACAAATCACTGAACTAGCGCACAGTGTTGGCGCGGTTGTTGTGATTGATGGCGCGCAAGGCGTCGTACATGAGCAACTAGATTTATCGGCATCAGATATCGATTTTTACGTTTTCTCAGGTCACAAGCTTTATGCGCCAGCAGGTATTGGTGTCCTATACGGCAAACTAGAGTTGTTAGAAGCTATGCCACCATGGCACGGCGGCGGTAAAATGGTTGAACGCGTTTCTTTCGAGAAAACGACCTTTTCAGCACTTCCTGGCAAATTTGAAGCGGGCACACCAAACGTAGCGGGAGCGATTGCTTTAGCGAAAGCCATTGAGTGGTACCAAGGTTTTGACCATCACGAAGTCGAGGATCATCTCCATGCGCTTCAGGATAAGGCCTACCAAGCACTAAGCGCGTTGGATGACATCCATATTCTAGGCTATCAACCGAATGCCTCTGTACTGACATTCGTCATGGACGGCGTTCATCACCAAGACATGGCGACGCTGCTCGATCAACAAGGCATTGCGGTACGAGCAGGACACCACTGCGCTCACCCATTGATGGATGCGCTAAACGTTAAAGGCACGGTACGCGTTTCTTTTGGTATTTATAACACGGCTGAAGATGTGGATAGACTCATCGCCGCCGTAGAAAAAGCCGTCGACATGCTATAAATTTATCTGTGCCTAGGAGTAGCTCTGTTGGGTTACTCCTGTTCTTTTTCTTCGCTGACGACACAATTTCGACCATTTCGCTTCGCCGCATACAGGACTTTATCAACTCGAGCATACAAACCTTTTGTGGTCTCATTTTGAATAATATTGACGACGCCAACACTGACGGTAACTGGTATTTCAATTTGCTTGAATTCAAATACACAGTTTTGAATATGCGACCGAACTTCTTCTCCAAGCTCTCTTGCTTCTGATAACGAGGAGCCAGATAAAATTATCGCAAATTCTTCACCCCCTACTCTGGCAAAAGTTTCATCTTTCATGAGCAAGTTAGACACTAAGTCTGCTAATGACTCTAAAACGTAGTCTCCGGCATCATGTCCTCGTTTATCGTTAATGACTTTGAAGAAATCTAAATCAAACAAAAGCAGCGCACCTTGATATTCCGGCGACTGGCTCTTTACGACTTCCTCAGAAAGCTTTTCGAAAAAAACTCTACGATTAAAGATATTCGTTAAAGAGTCTATTTGGCTTTGATATCGAAGTAACGCTTCTCTTTGATGGCAATGAGAGACATTTCGGCTCTGAATAAGAACGGCACGACGGCCCTGATATTCTACCTCTAGCGGACAAACCTTAGCTTCATAGTAAACTTCCCCTTGAGGGCCGTTTAAATGGTCAATTCCTTGAATATCTTTAATATCCAATTTGTACTGTATGGTGACAATATCTTGTTCAGCCAAAGAGTGACGAATCTGCTCAACGAACCAATCCGCTTGTGCTTTTTCCAAAACACGATGAAGCGTCTTGCCAATCAGACTCTGCCCATCGTGATAAGTCTTTTTATCGCTCCCTCCAAAAACATCAAGGTAAACACCGTCTTCGCTCAATATAAAGGTCGGGTCTGGCATTCCTGATAGCACTTCCTGCGCATGTTCCAAAGTAAATTGCATAGGGCAATCCTATTTTGTGCCTTTAACTTAGCCAAAAAGTAACATGTTCTAGTAACCAGAACGCTCATCAGCAGCTTTAGCCATATGAATGCTATCTAATTTAGATAAATATCGAATGCCTAGAGTCTATAAAATACACACGTACAATATAATAGTCCTAGATCAATATAATGGT
>NZ_WXWT01000321.1:10997-15781 GCF_009904725.1 Vibrio sp. V43_P6S15P86 | reverse complement strand
ATGTGATTGATTGCGAAATTATTAACGATTAAAAATTACATTTCTTCTGTGTAAATAATTCATGCTTATATTTTCTTGTTCGTCTTATTTTCACCTCTTGTTTTTATTATTCCTTTAAAAATAACAAGTTACAAACTTGGCACATGGTTTGCTCCTATGGAAATACAACGTCAATAAAGGAGAATTACCATGAATAACATCGCAGCTAAAATTGTACTTACGTCAGTTCTTGCTACTTCATCTACAGCAGTCTTAGCGAGTGATAAATGGGAAAAAGAATCCATGGACGCTTGGCTAGATGGTAAAGCCGAAACTACGCTGCTGCTAAACAGTAACCTTAACTCTTTTGATATCAACACCGATGTTGAAAATCAGGTAGTTACCCTTTCTGGTTCGGTAAACAATGACCTTGAAAAATCGCTTGCCGAAGAGCTTGTAACAGGTCTTGATGGTGTGAAAAAAGTAAACAACGAATTGTCAGTGGTGAATGAAGGTAAGAAAGAAACCGATTCAGAGGCATTAGCCACACTGACCGACTCTAAAATCACGACTATAGTTAAAACGCGCCTACTGATGGATACCAATGTAAGTGGTACGGACATTGATGTAACGACGGAACGTAAAACGGTAACGTTGGCAGGTAAGGTTAATTCAGATGCGGAGCATGATCTTGCACTTTCAATTGCAAATAATACCAATGATGTAAATAAGGTGATTGATAAGCTAGAAGTGGTTCAATAATAACGAGCCGAGTGACCTAACCCAATTTTATTAGGAGGTAAAACTATGGTTCGTTGGATGTTTATTTTTCTGGCTTTGGCACTGGTTTCTGCACTACTAGGTTTTACTGGTATTGCAGGGGCGGCAGCCTCTATCGCGCAAGTGATATTTTACCTATTCCTATTGTCATTAATTGTATCAATAGTAATTGTTCTGCTAGGAAGAAAAAACGTAAATAGATAGGAGATTTCATGCGACTTACGTCATTAATTTACCGTATCGCCGCAGTATTTGGTTTGGTGTTCGCACTGGCTGCTTGTAGTGAAGAAGGGCCAATGGAACAGGCAGGCAAGAAGATAGATGAAGCCGCCGAAGAAACTCAAAATGCGATTGAAGATGAGTGTGAAAATATTAAAGAGAACTTGAACGCAGAAGACCAAGATTGTTAGTCGAGTCAGGTCAGCTTTTTGTTCACAGCAATGTAAGAGAAGGGCGGTCAATCACCGCCCTTCCTTTTATCCCAAGTGTTTACAATCAGATGAGGAGTCAAAGATGAAAAACATATTTGATGTACTAAAAGAGAGTCATGAAAAGCAACGCCTTTTACTCGATGCTCTGATGGAAACGTCTGGAGATTCCCCTGCTCGCGAAGAGTTTTACCTCAATCTGAAGGATGAACTCGAACAGCACGCCGCAGCAGAAGAGCGCTTTTTCTACGCGCCTTTAATCGAGAGTGATAAAACCATCGATCTTACTCGTCATGGCATCGCAGAGCACCACGAGATTGATAAAGTGATTGCGCAGCTTGATGCAACCGACATGAGCTCGCCAGCATGGCTCAACCTCATGAAAACTTTGCGTCACAAAGTATTGCACCACCTCGAAGAAGAGGAGCAGCGTTTTTTCCAATTGGCCGGTAAGGTGATGACCGAGCAGCAGAAAATGAAACTAGCGGATAGCTACGTCGAAGAAATGGCTAGCTAGGTGGAGTATTGGTCCTTTTCGTGCCATTTCGGTACGGGAAGGGGCCCAATCAAAGCGTTTACCAAGCTAATTAGCCTAAACTAAAACCAGCTTATTCTCACTTTCACTAAAAAAGCGCACTCGCTGAAGGCAAGGAGAGCGAATGTTTATCATCAAATATTATATTCTTGGCGCTCTGATCAGTTTATTGGCCGCTATTTATATTCCCCAAATCATGGTTAGCCTGTTGTTCTTGTGGGTATCTCTTTCTTTAGCATTAGTCAGCGTAGCCTACGTTTTCGACATCCCCTCCATTTTTAGAAAAAACCAAGACGGCAAGATTGTCAGATGGATCCGCTGGGCATTCATCCCCTTTTTGCTGGGTGCTAGAGCGTATAATGCCTGGGAAAGACGGCGCGATACCGTGCCCCCTATCCAAAAAGTCAGCGATAATTTATACCTCTCCCGTCGGCTATTTCAGAGTGACTTAGATTTTCTCGAATCCAATGACATCTCTTGTATTGTCGATGTCACCGCAGAATTTGCTGGGCTTGAAAGTGCGATGACCGACAAGCAGTTTCATTACCTTTCGATTCCGGTACTCGACCACAAGGCCCCAACGTTGGAACGCTTGCGTCATGCGATTAACTGGATTGATACGCAAATCTCGTGCTCGCGAGCTGTGGTTGTGCATTGTGCGTTAGGGCGCGGTCGTTCGGTGTTTGTTGTTGCGGCGTATCTACTGAGCAAAGATCCGTCGCTGACGGTTGAATCTGTGATGAAAAAAATCAATGACGTGCGCAGTACCGCGAGATTGAATAAATTGCAGATCAAAACGTTACGAGCGATAAGTGAAAAAGGCGTACTGGGTCTGGATCAATCCACTTGGATGGTGGTTAACCCTGTTGCAGGTGGTGGCAAATGGGAGGAAAACGAACAGCACTTGATTCGTGAATTAACCAAAAAATATCGTTTGAGTATTCATCAAACCACGACAGACCTCAGCGCCGAGCTGCTCACTCAGAAAGCAAAAGAAAGTGGGGCTAAGCAAATTATCGTAGCGGGTGGCGATGGCACAGTGACGGAAGTGGCGAGCCAGTTGGTGGGTACCGACATCAAACTCGGCATTGTTCCGCTCGGAACCGCCAATGCGTTATGTCATGTGCTCTATGGAGTTGGCGCAAAATTCTCACCAGTCGAAAAAGCGTGTGAAGCATTGCTAGCAGGTCACTGCCAACGTATTGATACGGCGGAGTGTAATCAGAGGCTTATATTGTTAGTCCTAGGTATTGGCCTAGAGCAGAAAATGATCGAGCATGCGCAGCGAGAAGAGAAAAACACCTTTGGACAATTGGCCTACTTAACGGGCTTTTTTAACGCGGTGGTGACGGAAGAGACGCAGACGTTGACTGTTGCGATGGATGCGCCATTTGAAGATGAAAACCGCGAAAATGGATCACAAACGCTAGAAGTTCATAGCTTTGTCGTTGCGAACATCGCTCCTTTTAGTACGTTGCTCGCGCAAGGTGGTGGTGCTCCGCAGCCTGACGATGGCAAGCTGCATATCACGTATTTAGATAACACCGAATCTTTAGGCGGACGCCTCATCGCATTGTCTGATCTGACATTAACCAGCGTAGGTGCGCAGGAGGAATCGACTCATTTTCAATACGCGACGGCTCAGAATGTCACTATTTCTGCGAACAAACCGATTGAGTATGTGATTGATGGTGAGCTTTATTCTGATGAGCAATTAGCGATCAAGCTTCGTCCAAAATCGTTGAACGTATTTGTCCCAAGCGGGAGAAGTAAATCGGCTTAGCTTTAAAACAGATAAGCAGTGGATAATGCGCCATTTGCCTAGTGCTTTATAGCGTGCCTTTGTTTACCGGTTTAGTCGTAGTTTTGAAGGAACCAATAAGGTCGCTGCGTAGGTGCAGCGGCTTTTTTATATCGGCATTTTTTGTATCTGAGAGAGCGTCTATTTATCGTTCTCGAAGTGAAAGGAAGAAGGGGGTGAGTATGACTACTCACCCTGGGGTAAGTGCTTTTCAATTTCATCGTTTTCGACTTGTAAAGCAGCTAACCAGTAAGAAACAAGCGCCGTTAAGTTGGTGTCATCAATGGCTCTGAGTAGCGCTTTTAAATCATCTAACAACAACTTGTTCATGAAATGCATTTCTTTGTAATTACCTAGTTCGGCAACGCCGTATTCGGTGGCATTTTCCGCAATGAATTGTTCACCATCTTGGTCGAAGAACAACTTCGCCATCTTTTTGATCATCACTTTTTCTATTTTAACGAATCGATACGCCGCTCTTGCGAGTGTCATATGCGATTTCGGATTAACGAGAGGCAAACACGTTTGGCGATGGTGTGTCATTTTTACGAGTAGCTCCCTTACTCGATTATTATCCAATGTCATACTGACCTCTTTATTTATGACTACCGTGTTGATTACTCGGTTTAGTGTTTTCTAGTTTTGGTTGTATTGAGGTGCCTGTGGCCTTATCAGAAATGGCCAAAACGAGTTGGCCATTTTCTCTGCCAGCGCTTGATTGCAAGGCGACCACTAAGGATTAGCTGATAAGGCTGATGCTGCTGAGCTTTTCTTTACAGCTTTTGATATCACTACGAACTTTCAGTAGAACCGAATTATCCGCTTGCTCTGGGTGGCTAGTAATTAGGTTTTCGATCTCTTTGAGCACCTTGCTTTCAACACCTTCGAGCTGTTCCAAATACATGGACTCTTTGTCAGAAGACACCTCCTTCATCACATCGCTGTATACCTCACGCGCTTTAATGGTGTAGGAAACCGGAGTGTCGTCGGCAGAGTCTTCCTGGTTATTTGCCAATGTGTAGGGAGTAAGCTCAAGCACCGCTCGCTCACGTACTCTAAGCAGTTCTACCAACACATTATTCAAAGAAGTGTTGTCAATGTTCTCAATGGCCTTGTTGTAAATGTCATTTCCGCTCTCGATAAGCTCAATGATTGAGGCGATATTTTCATTTTTCATATCTCACTCCTGATTTGGTTGGTGATGGGAGTGTTTGTACGTATGGGGAACAAACACCGATGTTTCATCTTTAGTTGCAGGTTG
>NZ_WXWT01000321.1:0-10976 GCF_009904725.1 Vibrio sp. V43_P6S15P86 | reverse complement strand
GTTTATTGCGCAAGAATTGGAGAGTTGCAGACGAGGCGCTAAGAAAAAATTACAAGAATGTTGGGGAAGTCTGGAAAGAATTACACGTACAGATAAGGATTTGTCGTGAAACAAAACAAAAATTAAATAAAAACATGTGCTTATAATTTTGGCACGGATATGGCTTTGTAGTGAGTAAGTGAGTTCAAAAGTTGTTTCACTTGATTTACTACTCAACTCATCAACGGAGGCTAGTTATGGCTACAACAAAAGAAAGCACAGTAAAACCTCAAGAGCAGTTAGAAGAAGCATATCACTTGGCGGAGCAAGCCACGACGGAAGCCGTCGGCGCAATGAAAGACCAAGCTAAAGAGAAATTTGATGTGGGCGCGGAACACGTTCAGCAGGCGACCAAGTCGGCAGAGAACGTTATCAAGGAGCGTCCATTGCTGAGCATTGGTTGTGCCTTCCTTGCGGGTTGGGCGGTTTCGAAGCTGATCAAATAATCACGGTCCAACGGATTAAGCCACATAACAGAAGGCGAGGGTTCCAATGAATAATTCCGGACAAGTCACCAACCAGCAACCGGGCTCGGCCGCAGCAGACAGCGGTCGAGCCCCAAGTGGGGCAGAAGAGCAGGATATCCAACAAACCATCAATGGTTTGAGCAGTATTCTTTCACAACTGGACCAATTGACTCAATCGCTGAAAGCGTGGTCGGGTTCAACGTTGGATTTGTTCCTCTTGGAGGTGAAAATTAATGCGTCCGCAGCGCGACAGATTTTGCTGTGCACCATTGTTTTTACCTTATTGTCGGTATTGTTCGTGTTCAGTTTGTGCCTTGCCTCTGGTGTGGTGACTTATCAGCTGACCGCTAACGTGTATGTTGCCGTGGGCGTATTTATTGCGTCCTTAGGTTTAGCATTACTGTCTCTAGCTTGGTGGCAGAAGCGTTTAGTTGGTTTCCTTGGATTCAAAAATACGACAGAACAGTTGCAGGAGGGGTGGGATGCGCTCGCTACAAAAGCTCAATCGAGCCATGCGAATCAAGCGGATGGAAGGTAAAGCATCTTTAGAGCAATGCTGCTTATCGATGGAAATGTTCACGTTTACCACTAAGAAGTTTGTGAAAGAAAATCCTTGGACGACGCTAGGTATTAGTGCTGTCGTTGCCGTTACCGCTGCCAAAGCGGGTCGATTGTCTCGACTGACTTCCTCTATCTCTTCCATGGGGCTATTGGCGAGTAGTGTCTCCGAACTAACGGATTCGCTTGCCAAGCCAGTTAGGGCCGCGTCTTCTAACCAGTCGGGCGTAGAACAAGAGCGAAATGCTGAACCACAAGCAAGCAATACTGCTTCGACAGAAGAGACCGCGACAGAAACAGAAGTCGAGCAACCCCAATAACGGCTTTCGCCGATAATTATTCCTACCGACCTTGAGCCTTTTTATGACAGCGAAATTGAACATTCCTGCCAACACCGCGATTGGTGCAACCCTTCTTGTCTTATTGCTCGTTCCTGGGCTGTATTTTGCTAAGCCAATCTTGTTACCTATTGTGCTTAGTACCTTTATTTCGCTGTTATGCAGTCCTTTCATTAACTATCTTGAAGACAAAGGTTTACCGCGCGCGATTACCGTCGTGGTGACTCTGTCATTCTTGGTTGGTGCTTCAATTATTGGCCTTGCTGCCATGTCGGAGCCTGCTAAGCAGTGGTGGTCTGAGCTGCCCAGTATCGTGAAAAATGTGTCGCAAGAAGTGAGTGAAGTGACTCAAGCCTCGGCGGATCACCTTAATACGCCGCTGAATATTGCCAGCGATATGGGTATGGATGAAGTCGGGAACAATACCGTATTTTCTTTGGTGAAGACACTCGCGACCACGACGCCGACCATTTTGACACAAGCGATGATCGTGCTGTTTATGGTTTATTTTATGCTCAATCACGGACGCAGCTTATTTCGAAAGTCAGTGTCGTACTTGCATGGGTTTGCCAAGCAGCGCCAAGCGATTGAACTGGTCAAAGCACTACAGAAAGACCTATCTCGATACATTGGCACTATCACGTTGGTGAATGCGGGACTTGGGTTGAGTGTTGGGGCGGTGTTTTTTGTTTTAGGCCTTGAGGATCCGTTCTTGTGGGGCGCGTTTGCTGGCGTGATGAATTTTGCGCCGTATCTCGGCCCAGTCATCTCCATGGTGAGTTTCGGTTTTGTGGCTTATCTGCAGTTGGAGTCGGTTAGTTTTATGCTCACTGTGGTGTCTATCTATTTGTTGATCAACTTGATTGAAAGCCAGTTTGTCACGCCAACGTTATTAGGGAAAAGGTTCAACTTAAATCCGTTAGTGATCTTCGTTTGGCTCGTGTTCTGGGGTTGGCTTTGGGGCGGTATGGGGCTCTTAATCGGTGTACCGCTATTGGTCTGCATTAATATTTTGGTTGAACGTCTAGAGCTGTGTCAATCAACTCAAAGTCAACCAAGCCAAACCATCCCCGAGGATGTGGCTCCACGAGAATGACTTGGGCTACAAGCTGGCTCAACGAAAAAGTTTTTCCGCACTTACTGGTCGGCTAAAAAGATACCCTTGACCGTAAACACAGCCTTTTTCGAACAAGTAATCGGCTTGCTCCTGAGTTTCTATTCCTTCCGCTACCACTTTCAATGACAGTGTTTTGCCCATGGCGATAATCGCATTTACAATCGCATTGCTATCGCTGTTGCTGGGTACATCACTGACAAACGAACGATCAATTTTCAGCTTATTGATGGGTAAACCTTTCAAATAAGACAAAGACGAATAGCCTGTGCCGAAATCATCCAGAGAAATCTCGATGCCTAAGCCTCTTAGTTGATTTAACGACGCAATGGCTTGTTGAGGGTCGATCAGTAAAAAGCTCTCGGTGATCTCCAAATCCAGCCGTTGAGCAGGGAAACCAGTTTGATTGAGGATATCGCTCAATCTCTGAATGAAATTCGATTGCTGAAGCTGTAATGCCGACACATTAACCGCAATTCTGCCAAACTCAACGCCTTGTTCCAGCCAAGCATTTCCTTGCTGACAAGCGTGTAGCAAGACCCACTCGCCAATGCTTTGGATAAGCCCCGTTTTTTCTGCAATTGGAATAAAGTCGGCTGGTGGTACAAGGCCAAATTCGGGGTGCTGCCAGCGTAATAAGGTTTCAACGCCAACAATCGCATGTTGCTCCAAGTTATATTGTGGCTGGAACTCTAATCGAAGTTGCTGTTTTTCTATCGCTTGATGTAAAGCAGATTGAATGCGCACATGAGATACGGATTTATCGGTTAAATCTGGCGAGTAAAATGCGTAGCCGTTGCGCCCATTTTTCTTCGCTAAGTACATTGCTGTATCTGCGTTTTTGAGTAAGGTTTCGCTGTCTTGGCCGTCTCTTGGGTATAAGGCTATGCCAATACTGGTCGAGACGCGCAGTGAGTCGTGATTTGC
This sequence comes from Vibrio sp. V43_P6S15P86, assembly GCF_009904725.1. Lineage (NCBI taxonomy): Bacteria > Pseudomonadati > Pseudomonadota > Gammaproteobacteria > Vibrionales > Vibrionaceae > Vibrio > Vibrio sp. V43_P6S15P86. Next base: position 7,533 of record NZ_WXWT01000321.1, on the reverse strand, counting down.
CAAGTCGAACGGTTGTTGGAAAACGCTGAGAATATCGCCGACGGTTTCCAGCAAAGCCACATCACTGTGGACGTCCGGCAAAATGATCACGAACTCATCGCCGCCAATACGAGCCACATGCGCATTTAAGTGAAGAATATCTTGCAGACGGATAGCCAACTTAGACAGCAACTGATCACCACAAAAGTGACCCATGCTATCGTTGATGTGCTTGAAATGGTCGATATCCAGAAATAGGGTGGCAAACGTCTGTTGGTTCTTGTGCCCGGTTTCAATGTGTTGCTCAAGCAAGCTAAGTAAATGGGTGCGATTAGGTAGATTCGTTAACGGATCATAAAAGGCCATGCGCTGCAGTTTTTCTTCGTGTGCTTTACGCACGGAAATATCTTCAAATACACAGATGTAGTTAATGAGATGATTTTTATCGTCCATTACGGCACTAATGGTCGCTAACTGCGGGTAAATGCTGCCATCTTTCTTTCGGTTGATGAACTCGCCTTTCCATTGACCTTTGGTTTCGAGCTGATGCCACAACTGTTTATAGAAGCCTTGGTCATGATGACCTGAGCGCAGAATTCTAGGGTTCTTTCCAATCACCTCTTCAGAGCGATAGCCGGTGATTTGAGTAAAGGCTGTGTTTACATCAATGATGTTGGCATTGCGATCAGTAATGACCATGCCTTCTTGTGAGTTATTAAAAATTTTGGACGCCAATGAGAGTTGCGTTTCGACCATTTTCCGGCGTGTGATGTTGCGCGTCATGCCCAGAATGCCAATTAAGTTACCGTCATTATCACGGACAGGAGATTTAATGGTTTCTAGCCAAGTTGGGTTATTGTTTTCATCAATTTGGCGGCATTCTTCGACGATGTTCAGCGTGCCTGTCGCCACGACCAAGTTATCGGCCTCAATGAACTTCTCTGCTCGCTCGTGGCTAAATAGTGCGAAATCATCTTTGCCGATGATCTCACTGTTGGTCTTTTGCCACGCATTTTCTACGCTTCGATTGGTCATCGAATAAAGACCATCCATGCCTTTTATCCAAATATGGTCTTCAAGACAGTCGATAAACTCTTGCAGCGTCGGTAATGGTGTGGTCGCTGCAGTTTGATGGCGTGTTCGTTCTTGCTGGTAGTGTGAGCTGACATCAAAGCTCATTCGCCCCACTAATGCACTCAGCCAAGCAGACACTACCGTGATTTGATCGTCAGGGTGAGTTAGCGCTAATACGGCAAACAGATCGCCATTTGGTAGCCAAATTGGACCTATGCTCAAGGTTTGCTGTCCAAAGGATGTGTGGCTTATCGTCAAGTCTGTCGGTTTAAATTGATCGGCAACTTGCACTACCACTTCGACGATAGCGCAATGATTTTGAACCGAGGTGGACACCTCAGTTGATAGCCACTGCTGGGTATCGCTCAGAGTATAAAGTTGTCCCTGAGCTTGAGTAGCATCACAGCATTGTTGCAGAGCCTGTTGCCAGTCTGCCATCAAAGGCGAAGGAATAGCGAAGCGAAACATAATTAATAACGTGTCCTGAAGCGCCCAAAGATAGTGGTATTAGAATCTAGCTTAAGCTATTGGGCCGTGTTGGTATCGTATCCAACGCTTAGGTAATTCCCAGCAGCGTAAGGCGCTTTCTATCATTAAACTGTTAGCTATATCTCTTTTTTATCCAACTCATTGCATCGTTTATTGAGGTTTTTTGTTCATCATTGAGAAGTGCTCATGGCTTTGGTTTTTTTACTCCACGATACTTGTTGGACCACTAATCCACTGATGATCAGTATTAAACCAATCAAGGTTGATGGATGAATTTCTTCACCAATGATGGTTGCCAATAGCATCAGTGAGATGAATGGCGAAGCAAAGATCAGATTACTGATGCGGGCTGTGTTTTGTGTCGATTTGAGGGCGCTTAGCCATAGGACGAAAGTAATCCCCATTTCAAATAGCCCGACATACGTCACCGCTGCCCAGCCTTTAATTGAGATTGCCTGCCAGCTCGCACCTTCATAAATACTTAAACCAATGGCAAATGGAATAGCGACCAAAAAACCAAGTAATACACCAACCACAGGGTCGGCCTTATTTTTGGTGTTTAAAATCCAGTAACCAGCCCACAACAGTGTCGATAGCAGCGCCAGCCCCACGCCCAACGGGCTCTCGAATTGCATGCCGAGAACATTGCCTTGTGTGGCAATCACAATCACGCCTACATAACTAAAACCGCAAGCGAGCCAATCTTTAGCTCGGATCTTCTGCCCTAAGAAAACAGCAGCCATTAGCGTCAAGGTAATGGCCCAGCTGTAGTTGATCGCTTGGGCTTGGGATGCAGGCAACAAGTCATACGCTTTAAAGAGAATGACGTAATACGCCAAGGGGTTAATCAAACCAAGCAGTAGGTAATACCAAGGGTTTGAGAGGAAGGTGGCACTTAACTGGCCCAACTTGCCTTGCACACCACAGATTATCGTCAGCGCAATCGCAGAGACGATACTGGCAATGCACAGCATTTGGATTGGCGTAAATTCTGCCAACGTGAGTTTAAATGCGGTTGCAACGGTAGACCAAAGTAATACTGCTGAGAGCCCAAATCCTAGGGCGCGACGCTCGTTCATGATGCCTCTGCGTGATGATGTGCCGCTCGGTTTGGTTCATTTGAGCGGAAGAAAGAATATTATAGGAAAACCTAGTGTATGCGAGGATTTTTCATCCAACAAACTGGACATTTATCCAGTGTCTAAATACCATTGTTATAGATACAAAACACAGGCTAACTCGCTATTATGCAATGGATTCTTGAGTACCAATCTCTCATTCTCTCTTCTCTTTGCGCTGCCACGCTTAGTGGTGTCGCCGTCGGTTGGTGGGTGAAACAGCGTTTTATCACCCAAACTCAGCTTCTCGAACAACAACTTGTTTCAGAAAAGCAGCTTCACCAACAGCAGCTTGAACAGGTTAAACAAAGCCTTGCCGATGCCCAGCAAGAGTTGGATGAATTAGATGATGAGCGCGATAAAGCCGCGTTTGAAGTACGCCAAACACATGGAAAGCTGATGGCAGCAATGGAAAAACTGCGTTACTTCGAGGCTGTAAAGCAAGAGCGCCAGCAATACTTTGATGAGCTTGGTCAGATGCGTGAGCATAAATCACGTCTAGAAACGCAACTGCGTGAGCAGCAAGCACGTCATGAGCAAATCAACCAAGCCAATGCCGAAAAACTGCAAATTCTAGAGCAAGCGGAAGCGCGCCTGAAACAGCAATTTGAGCACTTGGCCAACCAACTGTTTGAAGAAAAAACCGCGAAGGTCGACTTGCAAAACCGTCAGAGTTTGGAAGGTTTGTTGTCACCGCTCCGAGAGCAGCTAGAAGGATTCAAAAAGCACGTTAATGACAGCTTTAGCCAAGAAGCTAAAGAGCGCCATACCTTAGTGCATGAGCTCAAAAACCTGCAACGTTTGAATGAGCAAATGACGCGCGAAGCGGTTAATTTGACCCAAGCGTTGAAAGGGGACAACAAGCAGCAAGGTAACTGGGGCGAAGTAGTGCTCGCGAGGGTGCTTGCCGAATCTGGCTTGCGTGAAGGACACGAATATCAGACTCAGGTGAACTTACAAAATGAAGCAGGCAAGCGTTACCAACCTGATGTCATTGTGCATCTCCCACAAAACAAACAAGTGGTTGTGGATTCTAAAATGGCGCTGGTCGCCTATGAGCGCTATTTCAACGCCGAAACTGATGCCGAGCGAGACCAGGCTTTGAGTGCGCACTTAGCCGCACTGCGTGCTCACATTAAGGGTTTAAGCATGAAGGACTACCACAAACTCAAAGGTATTCAGAGTTTGGACTATGTGCTGATGTTTATTCCGGTTGAGCCTGCTTTCCAAGTCGCGATTCAAGCCGATCCAAGTTTGATCAAAGACGCGATGGAGCAAAACATCATTTTGGTGAGCCCAACAACGTTGCTGGTGGCACTGCGCACCATTGATAATCTATGGCGCAATGAACGGCAGAATGAAAACGCCAAAATGATTGCGCAGCGCGCGACAAAACTCTACGACAAATTACGATTGTTTGTGGACGACATGGAAGGGCTCGGCGGTGCGCTGGATAAGGCGAATCAAAGCTATCAAGGCGCAATGAACAAGCTTGCCACAGGGCGCGGGAATGTGATTCGTCAAGCCGAAAGCTTTAAGCACCTTGGGGTTGAAATCAAACGACCAATTTCTTCTGACCTCGCACAGTTAGCGCAGAGTGATTCATTTTCAGAAAATGACCCGTTAGTAGAAAGACATCCGGCTGAGGATAAAGTAAACTAATCGCCCGCAGTGCAGTGGGCGATTTTATTTGTCAGCAAACGCCCCGCAGAGAGAAAGCGCTGCCTAAGAGGAATTAGAATGACGGACACAAGTTTGCAATCCAATACAGCGTTAGAGAATGAAACCACTCACTTTGGTTTCTCTACAGTGGCAAAAGACGAAAAAGTGACTAAGGTTGCCGAAGTATTCCACTCCGTGGCAACAAAATACGACATCATGAATGACCTGATGTCTGGTGGTATTCACCGCCTTTGGAAGCGCTTCACAATCGATTGTAGTGGCGCTCGCCCTGGCCAACGTATTCTTGACCTAGGTGGTGGTACGGGTGATTTAACGGCGAAATTCTCGCGTATTGTTGGTGATGAAGGCCATGTCATCCTTGCCGATATCAATAACTCAATGCTTAACGTTGGTCGCGATAAACTGCGTGACAACGGTATTGTGGGTAACGTGCATTACGTTCAAGCCAACGCAGAAGAACTGCCGTTCCCAGATGATTATTTTGATGTCATCACCATAAGTTTTTGTTTGCGTAATGTGACTGACAAAGACAAAGCGCTTCGTTCAATGTTCCGCGTATTGAAGCCAGGCGGCCGTCTATTGGTGCTAGAATTTTCGAAACCAGTGCTAGAGCCGTTATCGAAAGTATACGACGCATATTCATTCCACTTATTGCCGAGAATCGGTGAGCTAGTTGCGAATGACTCAGAGAGTTACCGCTACCTAGCGGAGTCAATCCGTATGCATCCAGACCAAGAAACGCTGGAAGGCATGATGCAAGACGCAGGTTTTGAAAACACCAAATACTACAACTTAACTGGTGGTATTGTGGCTTTGCATCGCGGTTATAAATTCTAAGGGTTAACGGCATGCCATTTGAACCACTTATCACCGCTGTGATTGAAACGTCACTGAATACTCTGATCAAAGACGACCCTGCATTGGGCCGTCGTTTAGCGCGTCTAAAAGGTCAAGTTATTCAAGTTCACCTGAAAGAGATCAATAAAACACTGACGTTCGTTTTTAGTCAGCAAATTGATGTGCTCGGTCATTACGAAGGACAGCCAAACTGCTACTTATCGCTCAACTTGAGCGTGTTGCCAGAGCTGCGTGACCAGGCCAACATTACTCGCCTTATTAAACAAGATAAACTTGAGCTTGAAGGCGATATTCAATTGGCGCAGAAATTCTCTCAGTTGATGGTGGATTGCAAGCCAGATGTTGAAGAGTGGTTGTCTCGCGTGACTGGCGATGTCGCCGCACATACCTTTGTGCAAGGTTCAAAAAACATCGGCAACTTTCTTGCGTCTCAAGCAGAAAAACACCAGCGTCATCTTGCGCAAGTAGTGACTGAAGAGTGGAAGTTGGCACCTGCTCCTCTAGAAGTGGCGTATTTTTGCGACCAGGTTGATGAGGTTCGCAGCCAGGCTTCTCGCGTTGAAGCACGCTTGACTGCTTTGCTGAATAAGCTGGATGCAAATAAGCCGGCATTGGAGAAACCATGACGCCAGCAGAACTAAAGCGCTTATACCACATCGCCAAAGTACAATTGGAATACGGCTTAGATGAGCTGCTTCCCGATCACCAACTGACCAAAGCTCCGTTATTACTGCGCAAAAGCTTGTTCTGGATTAAGAACAAGCATCCAGAAAAACCACTTGGTGAGCGCCTGCGTTTAGCGTTGCAAGAGCTGGGGCCAGTTTGGATTAAGTTCGGTCAGATGATGTCAACGCGCCGTGACTTATTTCCTCCGCACATTGCTGATCCCCTGGCTTTGCTTCAAGACCAAGTGGCGCCATTTGATGGTGAGCTAGCAAAAAAGCAGATGGAGCAAGCATTAGGTGGCCCGTTAGAAAACTGGTTTACCGAGTTTGATATCAAACCACTGGCGTCAGCATCGATTGCTCAGGTGCATACTGCGCGTTTAAAAGACTCTAACCAAGAAGTGGTATTAAAGGTTATCCGCCCAGATATTCGCCCGGTCATTGATTCAGATCTAAAACTGATGCACCGAATGGCGCGTATAGTCGCCGGAGCGATGCCTGAAGCACGTCGTTTAAAACCAGTCGAAGTCGTGCGTGAATACGAGAAAACATTGCTTGATGAACTCGACTTACGACGTGAAGCGGCGAATGCCATTCAGTTGCGCCGCAACTTTGAAGGCAGCGAAGAATTGTATGTTCCTGAAGTTTTTCCTGACTTCAGTAATGAAACTGTCATGGTTTCTGAGCGAATATATGGCATTCAAGTCTCTGATATTGAAGGCTTGAAAGCAAATGGCACCAATATGAAATTGCTCGCGGAGCGCGGCGTGAGTGTGTTCTTCACTCAGGTGTTCCGAGACAGCTTCTTCCATGCCGATATGCATCCGGGGAACGTGTTCGTCAAACCAGAACACCCAGAGAATCCAATGTGGATCGGGCTAGATTGCGGAATCGTTGGTACACTTAATAGTGAAGACAAGCGTTATCTGGCGGAAAACTTCCTGGCTTTTTTCAATAGAGACTACCGCCGAGTGGCGGAGTTACATGTGGACTCAGGATGGGTGCCTGCCGATACCAATGTCGATGAGTTTGAGTTCGCGATTCGCATTGTGTGTGAGCCTATTTTTGCTAAGCCACTGTGCGAAATCTCCTTTGGTCATGTGTTGTTGAATTTGTTCAACACGGCACGTCGATTCAACATGGAGGTTCAGCCACAGCTTGTATTGTTGCAAAAAACGCTGTTGTACGTGGAAGGTCTTGGTAGGCAGCTGTACCCTCAGCTTGATTTGTGGGAGACGGCAAAACCATTCCTTGAAGAATGGATGATGAATCAAGTTGGGCCGCAAGCTTTGGTGAATGCGATTAAAGATCGCGCACCATTTTGGGCGGAGAAGTTACCGGAACTGCCAGAGCTGCTTTACGATAGCCTGAAACAAGGTAAAGCGATGAACCAACGCATGGATCAGCTTTACCAAGGGTATCGTCAGAGCAAGCGCCAGCAGGCGACAGGAAAGTTTTTATTTGGCGTTGGCGCCACTTTAGTCGTATGCTCGGCAATATTGGTGAACAATGCTTTTGAGCAGCTTTCGTTGGCCAGCGGTATCGCAGGTGTCACATTTTGGCTGCTTAGTTGGCGAGCTTATCGTCAATAGACGTTAAACTCTTGAAATATTTTTGTTTATTTAAAGACCCGAGGTAAAGAGAATGGGTGGTATCAGTGTTTGGCA
>NZ_WXWT01000040.1:0-11035 GCF_009904725.1 Vibrio sp. V43_P6S15P86 | reverse complement strand
GGTTTTATTCGCGCAGCACTAAATAATAACTAAATAATCCGAGTTCTGAAGGATAGACCCTATGGCAAAAATAACTTCAAACACAGTATCGCAGTTGCTGTCCGCAGTGGGTGGCAGTAGCAACGTAAGCAAATGTGGTAACTGTATGACGCGTTTGCGTTTATCGCTCGCCAACAATGGCTTGGCTGATCAGTCAGTTATCAAGCAAATTCCCGGCGTAATGGGTGTGGTGGAAAGCGATGAGCAATTTCAGATCATTCTCGGTCCCGGAAAAGCTCAACAAGCGGCTGAGATGATGAATCAATTGATCGACAGCTTAACCTCTGGTGACAGTGAAGAACCAGATATGCCGCAACAAGATCTTTCTGCCGTCGCGGCCGAGCAGAAAAAGCAGATGAAGAGCAAACAAACCAGTGCGGTTCAGCGTTTTTTAAGCAAGTTTGCTACCATCTTTACGCCGTTGATTCCTGGTTTTATTGCCGCTGGTTTGTTGCTAGGTTTTGCGACGTTATTGGAACAGATGTTTGTTCTCGACCAGACACCAAGCCAGTTTATGCTGGATTTGATCGCCTACATGAAAGTCTTTGGTAAGGGTCTGTTTGCTTTCCTAAGTATTCTGATTGGTTACAACGCGCAGCAAGCATTTGGCGGCTCTGGTGTTAATGGTGCCATTCTCGCCTCTTTGTTTGTGCTGGGTTACAACCCAGAGGCGACATCCGGCATTTACTCTGGCATGAACGAGTTTTTCGGCTTTGCGATTGATCCGCGCGGCAACATTATCGGCGTACTTTTGGCAGCGATCATCGGTGCGCAAGTCGAGCGTAAGGTTCGTCAATACATGCCAGATGATCTGGATATGATCTTAACGTCCGTTATCACTCTATTGATCATGGGTGCGGTAACCTTCTTGATCATCATGCCGATCGGCGGCGAGTTATTTAAAGGGATGTCTTGGTTGTTCCTCAACTTAAACGATAACCCATTAGGCGCTGCAATCTTGGCAGGTTTGTTCTTAATTTCTGTGGTGTTTGGCATCCACCAAGGTTTTGTTCCAGTGTATTTTGCATTGATGGAAGCACAGGGCTTTAACTCGCTATTCCCTATCCTGGCGATGGCTGGTGGCGGTCAGGTTGGCGCGTCAATGGCGCTGTATTTCAAAGCCAAAAAAGACGCTCTACTGCGCACTCAAGTTAAAGGCGCTATTATTCCGGGTCTTCTAGGCATTGGCGAACCATTGATTTACGGCGTGACATTACCACGCGTAAAACCATTCGTTACCGCTTGTATTGGTGGTGCTGCGGGCGGCTTCTTTATCGGTTTAGTTTCTTACCTTGGCTTACCAGTTGGTCTTAATACGGTGTTTGGCCCGTCCGGTATCGTGGCGATTCCTCTCATGACATCTGAAAATGGCATCTTCCCGGGCATGATGGTGTTTGTTGCCGGCCTGCTTATCTCTTACATCGTCGGCTTCCTCGCGACTTACTTCTTTGGCTGCAAAGACGTCGATTTAAGCTAAATCATTCTTCCCCTATAGGAATGGACTAGCTCGCGCCCTTGGCAAACAAGGGCGCACCCTCTCTCTACTTCACGACAATTTTTCTTATTCCGTTACTCGGAAGGGGCTTTGTCGTATCTAAAACAATAGAAATGAAAGGTCGTTAATCATGAAAAAACACATTTTGACTCTACTTCTCCCTACATTGATGGCATCAAACGCAATGGCAGCGCAGCTGTATCAAGCGGAAGATGGGTCAGTTTTAAATATTTACTCTCGTCTTGGTTTTAATGTCACCAGTAAAAATGACGAGCACGGCGATGCAAATGGCGAGTTTGATGGCCGTATTGGTTTAAACGGTTCACAAACCATCAACGAGTACGCGTCGATCATCGGCCAAGCGCAATACCAAGTGGGTGCCGCTGAATACGCAAACCAAGTAAACGACAAGCCGTCTCTGACCGCGCGTTATGTATGGGCGGGGATTGATGCGAAAGATTATGGTCGCATTACAGGTGGTCGCGTGGCATCTGGATTGATTATGTTTACCGACATTGGTGATGTGTTCGCCTCTTCCGATGTTTCTATGGCGCGCCAAGCGAATAAAGTCGACAAAACCGCGACGCAAGTTTTCCGTCAAGATGGCACGCTGCAATACCAAAACAACCTAGGTAATTTTGATTTTTCTGTCGCGTACATTTTAGGAAACAACCCTTCTGAGCTCGACTACGGTTACAACACTGCACTGCGTTATACGCTAGACATGGGAAATTTGGGTACCTTGGCACCTGTGGTGGCGATGCAGAAGAATAAAGGTGATGCACGTGAAAGCAACGACACCGATTACACATTCTGGGGCGCAGGTACGCGTTACTACCTAGGTGATTTGATGTTGGGTGCGTTGTACTCGGAAGATGAACTAGAGGGCTATTACTCACAAACCAGTACCGACAAAGTGATGGAACTAACGGCGGTTTACAGTGTAAATGACGAATGGGTACTACGTGCTGGTTATCGTTCTTTAGAAAACAGTGATGGTGACGAGCTAGAGCTGAAAGATACAACGCTAGAAGTGCAATACAAACTGACGCCTCGTTCTTCTATCTACACAAACTACGTTGATCGTAACGGCTCGCGTGGCTACAGCAATGGACAAGAAGTCTCGTTTGGCGGTGCGCACGCAGACGAAAGCTACTACCACTTAGGTCTACGTTACGAGCTGTAAGCACGATACTTAATGTAAGTTAGCTGAATCCATGAGCTTCTTCTATGTCCGGTCAGTAGTTATTGCCTTTAATGCTGATTTGAAGAAGCTCACCCTCGCAATATGTTTTCTTCGTTACCTGTTTTGACCAACACGCCTGCATCAGGAAAACTGGTGACAGTGTTTTCGCATTCCTTTGCTTCCTCTATTGTCACTAAGTTTGCTGTTGTTACTCGCCGACAGAATATATGTTCCTAAAGTGATCAATGAACGCTCGCGTTCTTCTTGGTAAGTGCTCACGTTTTGGGTAAAGCAGATAAAGCGGCAAAATCGCATCCGTTTGCCAATCTGGCAGCAAACTCACGAGTTGTTCTTTTTGTGCAGGTTCGAGTTCGGCCAGCGCAAATTCATCTAACATGGCAACACCACAACCAGCCAAAGTAGCATCCAACATGGACCGGACAAGATTAAAACTCAGCGTACTTTCTAACCCAATACTGCACTGCTGCTGAGTTTGCTTATGCGTAAACGTCCATTTATCTAACACCAAGTCGCGACTTTTATAAAGGATGTGCTCTAAGTCACCAAGATTCTCTGGCGTACTTACATTTGGTTTATCAGCTAAATACGAGCGATGAGCGATTGGTTTACAGTGTAAAGTGCGTAGCTGATGGCCGACGTATCCCTCTGGAGGATTATCGGTAAAGTAGAATGCGATATCAAACCCAGCCTCAATCAAGTCGAGAGGTGTCTCTGTGAAGATCACTTCGACGCTCACTTGTGGATGTTGCAATCGAAACTCGATCAATGTTTGGCTGAGTAACGCGGCTCCAAAAGAAGCAGACGCCGCTATTCTCAATTTTCCCGATACGATCTCGTTTGCCATGACTTGTTCATTAATCTGCTCAGCGCCTTCGAGCAGTTGCTTTACCTGCTGATAAAACCGCAAACCATCGTAGGTCAAATTAAACTGGCGCGTAGTTCGCTGAATAAGCTGCACCGACAATATCTCTTCAAGCTGTTTAAGTTGCCGACTTACATGCGCATTCGAACAATTCAGGCGCTTTGCCGCGCCAGCAATACTTCGCTCTTCGCACAAAGCGACGTAAAGTGGTACGTAGCTGAGCCATTTTATTTCCATACAGTAATTCTGAATCTCTAAAATCAAACTACTGGAAATAATAGAAAGCATCTAAACTCTGTACAACCTAAATTTGAAAGGATGAGTTATGAGTGTTTTCGACACGTGGTTAAAAGGTCAAGTCATTAAAGATCACATCACAAATCCCAATATCATCGTTGGCGATTACAGCTATTACTCGGGCTTCTATCATCAAAAAAGCTTCGAAGAGCAAGCGGTACGCTACTTGTTGGGTGACCCCGTCACACTTCAAGAATGGCAAAGTAGGGAACCCGATAGCATCGACAAATTAATCATTGGCAAGTTTTGTTCTATCGCTTCTGGAACCACCTTCATGATGGCAGGCAACCAAGGTCATCGCATTGACTGGATTTCGACATTCCCCTTCTCTCCTGAAGAATTTGGAGAAGGCGTACAAGACGGTTTCGAGCGTGCCGGAGACACGGTGGTGGGGAACGATGTTTGGATTGGCAGCGAGGCGATGATCATGCCCGGAGTAAACATCGGCGATGGAGCCGTCATCGGAGCACGCACCGTAGTGACGAAAGACGTGCAACCTTATTCGGTGGTGGTTGGAAACAACCAAGTCGTACGTCAACGATTCAGCGATAAAGAGATTGAAACTCTACTCAATATCCAATGGTGGAACTGGCCAATAGAACACATTAAACAAGCAATGAAAGTAATGTGTAGCAGCCAAGTCGGTGCGCTTGCGGACTACTATCAAGAGCACATTGTCGATTTGTAGATAAACAAAAGCCCACACATTTTGTTGCGACGTGTGGGCTCAGTGAGTAAGAAAGCTTAAACCGCAGCGACGTCCTCTTCTTCCAAGTTCGCCGAGACTTTAATTTCGTATTGATTGAAACGAAACGAACAACCGCCATGAGTACGCTTTGTCGTTACTTGTTCGTCGCCAAACTGCACCGTCACGCGAGTGAATACACGCTCTTTGGCTTCGACAATATTTTCTTCTAACGCGACTTCAAAGTCATGTTCCGTTTGCTCTAGCTTTTGCTTTATCGCTTCAAGCTGCTCGTTGTTTTGTGTTTTCATCACATCAATCTGAGCTTGTTCTTCGTCGGTACGTTCGGCTTTAGGACGTTTCTTAAATTCGAGCTCTTTACGAATCACATCCATCGTGCCTTCTTGAGCGCGTTTGTATTGATCTTTGAGCTCTGCTAATCGCTCCTTAAATGCAGAATATCGCGCGAACGCTTCTACCTTAGTGGCGGTGTCGCCTTCTACGCCCAATTGTAAACACACTACTTTGTCACCGACTTTTGCATCCCCGCCGCTGAGCGTACCGTTCCTACCGTTCGCATCTAGCACCGTCAGATTGCGCCCACAAACAATATCGTTATTCATGCTGTGCACCGCCAACTCAATATCTTCGCCGGCTTGCAAATCACAATATTGGGCGTAGCTGGCACGAATTGAACCTTTGGCTTTGACGTGACAACTCTTTGGCTGGCCATCACTCACGGTGTGGCCAATGATCCCTTTACCAACTTGGATGTCGTCTTGCGCTTGTACGTCAGCCGATTCAATGAAGCCGCCTACAGTAATAGAGCCCGTCGCTTTAACAATCATGCCAGATTCAATGTTGCCACCGATAATCACATTCCCTTTGAATTTCACGTGGCCTGTATTCACGCCAACGCTATTGAGGCAGAGTGCGTTATCAACTTCGATGGTTTTGTCTTTAATCAGAGGCGTACCGGATACCGATGCAATCAATAGGTTTGGGTCTTGCTTGCTTATCTCAGTGCCTTTGCCCGGCTTCATTGGGCTGTCTTTTCCGGCTTGTGGAGGAATCACTCGCCCTTGAACAGTAAAACCAGGCGTGCCTTTGGTCGCAGGCGTTCGGCGCATCACCTCATCGCCTACGCCAACCGCGATAGTCTCACCGAGATTACGTAAATCAATTTTGTCGCTAGCAGATTGGCCGTCTTTGGGTTTGAGGATGCGTTTGGCGATGTCTTTAACAAGAGGAGTAAAAAGAGCGTCTTTGCCTTTGATAGGTTGCTTACCAACCGCTACAGGTTGAGAAAAAGTTTCGCCTGGTTTGAGCTGAGTGCTGACAACCAACACTTTCTTCAAAGCCAGTTTGTTGATGCCTTTCGAAACTCGCGCTTGAGCAAGAGCTTGAACAATCTCGGGGCCACGTAAACCTCGGCCTCCGTACGCGCCGACAACGTTCATACTGGCGAGCATGTCATTATTCGACAATTCAACCTCAACTTGCGCGTTGCGTTTTTCCGCAATGACGATGCCTTCATAGGCCTCGGCTTTACGTTCTTTGGCGCAGTTAATGAATCTCACGACTTCCCCCTCAACAACAAACATCTTTTCAGCGTTCATTGCGACGAGCTGCTCGTTTAATTCATTTTGATTTAGCTCACCACCGAGATCCACTTCCCCCGGAAGACGGGCTATCACCTTGCTCTTATCTTCAGATAACTCAAGACACAGCTTCCACATACCCTTACCACTTTGCTTCCCATCAACACTTTCAGTCTACCCAAATCCGTTTTCTGAACAAACCTCGCATTTCTTATTATAGGGCTCACGTCACTAAAGAAAGTAATCCATCAATAACGGTTAAACAGATATTAAGAGAGCATTTCGATTTAACCTAAAGCTCAATCAAAATACACGCCGAAATAAAAAGGAGCTGGATTTACAGTGTAAAATCAGCTCCTAATAATTTCATTTACAGTGTAAATTTCCCTTTAGTGTTTACAGTGTAAATCGTTCCAAATGTGTCTTACTTCGTCCCTTAACTGCTGCTCAACTTGCCTTCTTCCAGGTAAACCAAATTGCAGAGCACATTCAGTCCAACTACGGTTAAGAAAAAGCTTACTGATCATCAAGTCGGAAGCGGAGTTCAAACCTAAGTTAAGTAACCACTGCTGAAGCCAAGCAGACACGGACTCATAACTGTTACCACCATCAGCATAGCATTCAATTAGTAATAACTTAGCGGGATGAAGTGGACTCATTCCCAAAGGTTGCGGTAATAGAGCTCGAAAAATAGAGGCTTCTAATTTTGGATAGACGTCAGCCACATTGTTAGACAACATTTCTTCAAATAGCGCCTGAGATTGGTCGACCCAAGCCGTCTGTTGGGAATCACAAGGTTTGACCATCAAGACTGAATAACAACCGCTAGCAGCATCGCGCATTGACCCTAAGCGAATTGCACGGAAGTTCGATTGTCGCCAGAAATGGACTAACTCTTCCGTCGCACCGAAACTCGTGGATAAGTAAGCAATGTGCTTAGCCGCCATTTGATCAAGTTGCTGCAGCATTTTTTGACCGATGCCTCTTCCTTGCAATTCCGGATGAACAGCAATTCTCATGACTCGCAGCGTCGATAGATTCGCGACATTCGGAAATCCTAGGTGGTTTGCAATCGTAACTGGGGCTAAGTGTCCTTTAGGACGACGCTTACCAAGCTGAATTTCTTCAACCAATTCGGCGTCAAGCCCACCCTCTTCGACCGCTAATATTACCCCCACAACCACATTATCTTGCTTAGCAAAATAGAGCTGACTGTTGTCGTCTTGCAAAAGGTGAATCAAATCATTCGGCGAGGTCTGATAATGAGCATTAACCAAAAGAGCAAAGCCCTCGCGCAGCAAACTAGGCTGCGATATCAAATCGTCCTTATCGGCTTTAGAAAGGGAAATTGAGTCGACCTGGTTAAGTTGATGGTGCGTTAACTCCGCATCCAACAAAAACGCGTCATAGAGCCATGATTCGAGCGCATCATTCATGCTCCAGCGGATGGGCTGTGTCATGTGCCACGTTTTCATCCCCGAACGCTGTTTCTGAAGCCAATCAACAAATTTAATCGTAAAGCCCCGGCCACAACCTTCATAACCGTGAATAGTCGTAGAAAAAACGAGTCGATGATAATGTTCGGTAATGCTTTTGAGCATAGGAACTGGAATTGCAGCCGCTTCATCGACAAGTAACAAATCACATTCAGGTCGGCTCGATATAAGTTCGTCAGGAGCAATGAATTGAATGGCTCCCTGCCCTGATTCTAATCTGTCCTTCCTAATACGCTGCGCATTAGGAAGTAACCGCAAAGCATGTTGGTAAACAGGCTCAACAGCTTTTATAGATGGTGCCGTAATTAAGATTCTAAGTGGCTTCTGCTGTAATAAGTTCGCACACGCAATGCCGAGGGCACTTGTTTTTCCACGCCCACGATCAGCGGTCAAAATTAATGGTCGCTTTCGATGTCCTGTCACCACCTTTTCAATTAGAGAAATGGCATGTTCTTGTTCCGTGTAGTGGCTTTCTTTTTCTGCTTGCTTGATGTCTGGAGCCGTTGGCAATGGTTTGTCTTGCTCGATAACAACGAGCTTCTCCCATTGTTTGTGCATCCATTGCTGAGCAAAATTCGTAGGTTGTCGAGGCTCAGCAATGATAATAAGAAGACCACCGCCAAACAATGAGCCAAGCGCGGCGGTAAAGCTATTTGCGTCAAAGCCATTTCGAGCATCAAACAATAGAACGTCACACTCTCTGCCTAGCAACATGTGCCCTTGTTTAGACGAAACACTGGATACGTTTTTCAAACCAAAATCACCAACAGAAAACCAACGTTGATGGCGCTGCGTTTTATGGAACTCTGACATCAACGCATTTTGCCAAGAAGCCTCGCCTTGAATGACAACACCAATCCTTTGGAAAGATTGGTGAGCTTGATGTTGAAGTGATGAAAGGAAATCAGATTGTGTCTGCATTTTGTCTATCCAACGTTGAACTGACGCAATGGTATCACATCTTTAATTTGACGCTTCTCAGATATAAAAAAACCGCCCGGAGGCGGTTGATTCAATCATCATTTGTTATTGCAGTTTGGTTTGTACAAACGCAAGAATCTCTTCCATTAAGCTGTCGTCAACTTTCTTCAAGTTCAACGCTAGGCTGCTACCTTTTCGGCTATAGCTTGCTCGACCTTTAACTAAGTCGACTTTTTCCGTCTTCTTACCAGGTTTTGCTGGTGCAAGCTCAGTAATCCAATTTTCGATGCTTTCCGTTACTTCTTTTGTCAGACGAGCAACGCCTTGAGCTGTGCTTCGCTGCCATAAAAACCCTTCGCTAGAGCGACATTTATCTAACAGCTCTTGCTGCTGCTCCGGCGTTAGCGTTGAAAACTGTTTGTGCAGTTTCACGATTGTTGGGCGACCGAGATCGCCAACATTCGGATACGCTTGAAGCAGTTCTAACGGTAATGCTGCGGCTTTTAAAGCGCCACTTACCAACGCTTCACTGCACTGGAACATTTTTGCCAATGCTTTCTGATCCTCAGCTTCACCGCTATCAAGCTTAGCCTGCATCTCTTTCCCTTTTTCATATAAAGAGAGCGGTTTGTGAGCATTTGCCACATCAGACAAAAACTTAGCATGGTCAGTATTGATGTTGTCAGCAACATAAACCAAAAAATCTTGTTCAGCGAGGATACAAGACATGCGACGACGGCTACCATCTAAAACTTCGATCTTGCCATCTTCAGTTCTACGACCCACAGCTGGATATTGTTGGCCACGCTCTTTGAGTGTGACTAAAACATCAGATAAAGCATGTTCATTTAAGAACGATTGCTCACGAGCGTTATCAACAAATACTGTCGTTTCTGTCGCAACTTTATTTGCAGGAATACGCACAAGTTCAAACTGAACAATATTTTCACCTGCAACTGCTAGTTCAATCGTTTGAGCTTTCTCTTTTGCCGCAGTTTGCGCCTCTTGCGGAGTCACAACACGACGCTTATTCGTTTTGCCAAATAATTTCGCGTTTAATTCAGACGTTTTCAAAGCCATTTACTTATTACCCCTGATTCAATGACGGCCAATTAGAGTGCAGCACACGCTCTAATTCCAGTGCGCTTTTATGAACAGCGTCTTGCGCGGTAGCTAGTGTCTTCTTACCGCCTTCAAAATCGCTTACTGTCAGATCAAATACTGTGCTGTAGGTATCGGCACAGGTTTCAAACGCACGGCTACGAGGAATAGTAGCCATCATAACTTGGTCACCTAGAAGATAGTTCATTTCAGTTAAAACAGAAACTTGCTTCTTATTGTCGTCCTCAAACATGGTTGGCATCAAGCGAACAAACTCAAGACCATTCCAGTCCTCCGGGAACATTTCATATACCGTAGGCAAATGCTGGAAGAAGTTTACTGTTGAAGCCCAGTCCAGACGCTTAGCCGCACAAGGAATTAGCAAGGCATTTGATGCATACATAGCATTCCATACTAATGGGTCAACGTGTGGACCGGTATCAATCATAATGATATCGAAGTCATCAGCAATTTTATCAATCAGTTGCTCTTTCAGCAGACGGACGATATCGAGTGATGGGTCTTCAGATAGCGTTTGCCATGCTTCCGCATTAAACATCGCGTCTTCTGGAAACGCTGAAATCGACTTTAAGTTCGGATATTGCGTTGGCAGCAATACGTTTTTACGTAAAAATTCACTGTCAATTTCCACACCATCAGGCACGTTACCCAACATAATGTCTACCGCAGAATAGATATTATCATGCTCTGCCATGCTGATTTGCGGGTTGAGGAATAAACGTAACGAGCCTTGTGGGTCTAAGTCGATTAAACAAATACGGTATCGTTTATCCAAATTTAGCGCTAAACATGCCGCTAAATGAACCGCGGTCATTGATTTACCTGTACCGCCCTTTTGGTTCTGCACATTAATAATCCAAGGTTTGTTACCTGAATTCTTTTTACGCTCATGAAATTTAGGCACTTCAGCCGCATCCATGAGCATGTGTGCTTCTTCTAACGTAATTGAATAATGATTCGCGTTGTTTTTGGTAAATTGATGCCCAGCGGCTTCCATTTTACCAATCGCGTCGTCGAGCTTACGGCGAGTTAGACCAGAACGGGTTTCCATCATCGCTTTCGACATTGGTGGGAAGTAGTTATCGCTTCGCTCTTCTAAAACAATTTCAATACGGTCAGCTTGAACCTGCTGAGTCAGCTCCGCTAACTCAAGAAGGTTTTCAATCGTTTTTTCTCTTTTCATGCCAAATTCCGTTGGAAGGATTTATAATTGCAATTGTACAGCAGTAAAGACCAAAAACAACAAAAAGGTGAACAAACATTTTGAATAACCATCACATAAAAAAACACTCAAATCGACGCTTTTATGA
>NZ_WXWT01000460.1:0-11076 GCF_009904725.1 Vibrio sp. V43_P6S15P86 | reverse complement strand
CTTCTTTACCGTCGATTTTTTCAGTTTTTGTACCGTAACCTTCAGCGAAGATAACGGTATCACCGACTTTAACGTCTAGTGGCAGTACGGTGCCGTTTTCTAGGATGCGGCCTTTACCCACAGCTAGAACAACACCGCGAGTCGATTTTTCTGCAGCAGAACCAGTCAGAACGATGCCACCAGCAGACTTAGATTCAACTTCTTTACGTTCAACGATAACTCGGTCATGTAATGGACGAATGTTCATCGGTCGTCTCTCCTGAAAATTTCCATGTTTATTTGATAATTGTCCTTAGGGACTGTAGCCCCAGACACGTGATCCCTATATAAGGGGTCGAAGCAGCGATCCCAAGGGGGTGGCACAAAATTTTTGTGACTTAGTTAAAATAACGAACAACTAGGCAACGGTTTGCGTTAGAAATGCTCACTCGCTCGGCATCTCGCTTTCTTGTATCCTTGCAGTTTGCTCACCAGATAGTTGTCACACATGCAGGAAAATAACAAGCTGGAACCCCAAGCGACCGATAAGCATGGTTTGTTGACCGCACCCATTCCTGAAACGCTGCGGAAAATGACCGTACCCATGACCATGGGCATGATCGCAATTTTGATGTTTAACTTGGTGGACACGTTTTTTATCTCGTTGCTTGGCACTCAAGCGCTAGCAGCTATCAGCTATACCTTCCCTGTCACCTTTGCGGTTAACTGCATTACGATGGGGATTGGGATGGGACTATCGACCAATATTGGTCGCTTGCTTGGGCGAGGTCATGCACCACAAGCTGCACGGTTCACCACCCACGGTTTGTTATTAGCCGTGTTACTTGTGGCTATCGCGTCTTCTATTGGCTTTACCACCATTGCGCCATTGTTTCGTTTTCTTGGTGCGTCTGATGATCTCATCCCTCTTATTGAGCAGTATATGCAGGTCTGGTATCTCACCATTCCTCTGCTAGTGATCCCAATGGCGGGCAACAGTGCTATCCGAGCTACTGGCGACACAAAAACACCAGCAAAAGTCATGATGTTGGCTGGTTTGATTAATGGCATGCTCGATCCATTGTTGATTTTCGGTTATGGCCCTTTTCCGGAACTTGGCATTCAAGGCGCAGCCATAGCAAGTGCCTTTAGCTGGTTAGGTGCTTTGTGTGGCTCATTCTATGTGCTAATTAAAAGGGAAAAATTGCTTGCTCAACCCCAATGGGCTTTGCTGAAACAAGACTGGCAACAGACACTAAAAATTGGTACCCCTGCTGCTCTATCAAACGCGATGAATCCATTGTCGGGCGCAATTTTGATGATGCTTTTATCCAACCACGGTACGGCAGCGGTTGCGGCTTACGGTGCAGCGCAGCGTATTGAGTCTATTTTGATCCTAGTCTTGATGTCTCTGACCTCAGCACTCACGCCATTCATGGCACAAAACTTAGGGGCGAAAAATCCTCAACGCGCCTTTTCCGGCTTATTTATCAGCATGCGTTTTGCGGTGGTTTTCCAAGGGTTTATCTTCTTGATGATGGTGCCATTGAGTATTCCTCTAGCGGCGTTATTCTCGCAGGAAGAAGCGGTAAAAAATCTGCTGTGGCATTACCTGCTTGTGGTGCCGTTTAGTTATGGTTTTCAAGGCATTGTGATGATGTTAATCAGTGGTTTGAATGCGATGCACAAACCATTACGAGCATTTCAATGGAGCTTTATGCGTCTGTTCGTGTTTACCCTGCCATCAGCATGGATCGGAAGCCAAATCTACAATATTGAAGGCTTGTTTATAGGTATCGCTGTGGGGAATACGTTAGGTGGCCTACTGGGCTATATGTTTGCACTGCGCGAACGTAAATTGACGCTCATTGAACAGAGCAGCGCTTCGTAAGATTTTGTCCGATGCGTCAGCTTCCTTTTGCTGATACTCAAATACAAAAAAACCGCGGAAAGCCGCGGTTTTTCTTTATCTATTTCAAACTTGCTTAGAACAGTTCTTCAGCAACTTTGTATAGATCGTTGCGTACTGGACGCTTCATGTTTTCGATCGCATCGATGATGTCGTGGTGAACAAGTTGCTCTTTCACGATACCTACACAGCGACCGCCATGACCTTCAAGCAGTAGGTGAACAGCGTAATTACCCATGCGAGATGCTAGAACGCGGTCAAATGCCGTTGGACGACCACCACGTTGGATGTGACCAAGTACTGTTGCACGAGTTTCACGACCTGTCGCGGCTTCGATGTCACGTGCTAGTTCATTAGCGTCCATCATTAGCTCAGTCAACGCGATGATTGCGTGTTTCTTACCTTTTGCAATGCCGTCTTGGATGTTGCTGATCAGCTTGTCTTTGTCTAGGCCAGTTTCTGGAGTGATGATGTACTCACAACCACCCGCGATTGCAGACATCAGAGTCAAATCACCACAGTGACGGCCCATGATTTCTACAATTGAAATGCGTTGGTGAGATGAAGAAGTATCACGTAGACGGTCGATTGCATCGATAACGGTATTTAGTGCACTTAGGTAGCCCACAGTGTAATCCGTACCTGCGATATCGTTGTCGATTGTGCCCGGAAGACCGATACATGGGTAACCCATTTCAGTCAGTTTCTTCGCACCCATGTACGAACCATCACCACCGATTACCACTAGTGCATCGATACCATGTTTTTTCAGGTTCTCAATCGCTTTTTCACGAACTTCCACTTGTTTAAATTCAGGGAAACGTGCAGAACCTAGGAACGTACCACCTTTGTTGATCACATCTGAAACGCTAGAACGATCTAGCTTCTCGATGCGGCCTTCGTATAGGCCTAGGTAGCCGTCGTACACACCGAATACTTCCAATCCTTCGGATAGTGCTGTACGTACTACGCCGCGTATCGCCGCGTTCATACCAGGTGCGTCACCGCCACTTGTTAAAACACCGATCTTCTTAATCATGCTCACCCTCGATCTTTGGCAATCAATTATTTAATTTTCTTTTAGGCCCCTTGTTACCAAGCAACCTGCATAATCCAGAACTGTGCGTTATGTTACATTTCCTCTACAGGATTACCAATGAAAACGCACTTTTTTATGTAACTTTTCTACTTATGTAAGAGTATTACAGTTTCTCTATGAAACTTTGTTGATTCATATCAGGATCACGAATCTTAATAAGTATTGATGGAAAGATAGTCAATAAGTACCTGTTTGTCGTCGGGCACTGATGGATTTTTCAAGCCGACCAATCTTGTGCTTTCTGCTCTTTCTCTGGTCCGAAAACGACAGACAATGGATCTTGATGGATCAATACATCCGCATCAGGAAACAGAGCCAATAAATTATCTTCCACTTTATCAGCGATGTAATGCGCCTCAATTAATCGTAAGTTATCGTCTAGCTCTAAATGCAACTGTATAAAGCGCGTCGGTCCGGACATTCGCGTGCGTAACTGATGCACGCCCAATACCCCTTTTACGCTCAAACAAGCTTGGTTAATTTGCTCAAGTTCTTCATCGGGCAACTTTCTATCAAGTAAGGTTTGAATCGCTTCGCTGACCATTTTGAAAGCGCTATAAAGAATGAAGACACCAATACCAATCGCAAACACAGCATCCGCTTGAGTCACTCCAAAATAACTGAGCCCCAGAGCAACCATGATCGCAGCATTCATATACAAGTCAGTCTGATAATGCAGAGAATCCGCCGCTATTGCTTGGCTCCCCGTCACGCGAACCACATGTTTTTGGAACATCACCAAGCCAAGTGTGACCACAATCGCAAACAGCGATACATACACACCTAACTCCGGTGCGTGTAAAGCATGCGGGCGGAAAAATCGGTCAATCCCGTTAAGAATCAAAAATACTGCCGAGCCCGAAATAAACATAGCCTGAGCCAAGGCCGCTAAAGACTCAGCTTTACCATGCCCAAACGTATGTTCGCGGTCTGCTGGTTGTAAGGCATAACGGACAACAACGAGATTTACCACCGAAGCCGCGATATCTAACATGGAGTCAATCAATGACGCCAATAAGCTCACTGAGCCGGTTACCCACCACGTGATGACTTTTACTATCAGAAGAAGCGTCGCCACAATGGTTGCAGTCCAAGCGGCGGTCGTAACTAAACGTGCGTATTGCTGTTTCATAATCAAAGAGTTAACTAAAACCATACGTTGAGTATATTGAATGACCATGAAATAACCAGATCAAAAAGAGGCAACCAATGGCTGCCTCTTTATATAACATCAATTCATGACTTAATTATTGCGCGACTTTTCCATACGCTTGTGCATTCTGTCGCCACACTCTTGCATACGTTCATTTTGCAACTTCACAAACTCTGCTTTTTGTTCTGGCGTTAATACGCTCAGCATTTGGTGCTTTCTTTCTAGCATTTGCACGCGACGTTCCGTTTGGCGCTCAACCATCTCTTTTGCTAACTCGGTAGCTTGGGCTTCATCAAAATTATCCGCCAGCAAAAGCGATTGCACTTTTGCGTGATGCGCTTGACGCTCAGCCATACGTGCTTCTTTGCCATCAGCGAATTTTGCTTTCATTTTTGATTTGTTTGCTTCACGCATTTCTTTTAGCTGATCTTTTTGTGCATCAGTCAGGTCTAGTTGACGCATGACACCTCGGTCCATACCCATGCCGCATTCGTCACGAGGACCTTTATGATGGTTTTTACCACCGTAAGCGAATGCGCTTGCGGCGCCGAGAGTAAGAGGCAGAACAACAGCAGCTAACACAAGTTTTTTTGCAGATTTCATAATTTGATTCCTTACACAGGTGAGTGATTCTTCTGAGCTGTTCTCACAGCGCTTGAGTATAGAATACGACCCACTAGGTAAAGCGACGTATAGGGAGCGTAAAGAATCGTAAAGAGTGATTTTTACCCTCTTCGCAGCACATCATTCCAATGTAATATTAAGCTATCGGTAACTTACTATAGGTGCCCCCATGGCAAACATTCTTTTAATTGATGACGATATCGAGCTAACCAGCTTATTAAAAGAAGTACTCAGTTTCGAAGGATTTGACGTCAGCGAAGCAAATGATGGCGAAGCAGGCTTAGCTGCGGTCAATGATAAGATTGATTTGATTTTGTTGGATGTCATGATGCCGAAGCTAAATGGCATGGAAACCCTTAAACGCTTGCGTGAAAACTGGGAAACCCCTGTCTTGATGCTGACCGCTAAAGGGGAGGAAATTGACCGCGTGATCGGTTTAGAGCTAGGCGCGGATGATTATTTACCGAAACCTTTTAGTGACCGTGAACTGTTAGCTCGTATCCGTGCGATCTTACGCCGTACCAGCAGCACACAGAAAAACACCAAAAACAGCGATTGCATTGAGTATCAAGAGCTCCGTCTTTACCCAGGTAAACAAGAAGCATACTGCGATCAACAGTTGCTCGATCTCACAGCAACCGAGTTTGCTCTGTTGACCCACTTTGTGCAAAACCCAGGACAAGTGCTAACTAAAGAAACATTGAGCCTAGATGTGCTTGGTAAACGACTCGCCGCTTTTGATCGCGCGATCGATATGCATGTTTCGAACTTACGTAAAAAATTACCAGATCAGAGCAATGGCAAGCCGCGAATCAAAACTCTGCGTGGTCGTGGCTATATGCTGCTTGAGGAGGATTAATGCGCCTATCACGCATCAAACTGCCAAACATCAATAGCTTGTATGGACGCATCTTTGCCATTTTTTGGTTCACTATGTTATTGGTGTTGATAGCCGTGCTATCACTGCCACATTTGGACCCTCGCAAAGCTCGCGACATTCCAGAAGAGCACTATAAACGTATGGTAGAAACGCGTGACTCAATCCAACAAAAATACAGCCAGCAAACTGATTTAGGCCGCATACTTTTTCGTATCGAGGGCAACCGTCACGGCAAGCACGACCCTCGCCCGAGGGTGTTTTTTTCTGACTACAGCGGTAATGTTCTTACGACAGAAAAACGCAGTAACTTCCAATTGCGTGCCATGCAAAACTTTGTCACCAGTATCGAAGATTACAACCAGCCAAAGCAGAAACTGTATGGTCGATACATGATTGCAGGTCCAATCCCAATTACTTTGGCAGGTTCCGATATCTTGATGTATGTGGGCTTCAAGTGGAATGAGCCACCACCACTACTCTTGCGTCTGTTTGATCACCCATTCCAGCTATTGCTCGCGGTCATGCTGGTTAGTACACCCTTGCTGTTATGGCTTGCCTGGGCACTAAGTCAGCCAGCGCGTCGTCTTGAAGCCGCCGCTCAACGTGTCGCGAAAGGCGAATTTGTCACAGACCCAAATTTAGAAAAAGGTACGGCGGAATTTCGTCAAGCAGGCAGCAGCTTCAACCAGATGGTCGAAGCGGTTAATCAAATGATTTCAGGACAACAACGTTTGCTATCCGATATCTCTCACGAGCTGCGCTCACCTTTAACTCGTCTGCGCATGGCAAGCGCATTAGCGACGCGTAAACAAGGCGAAAGCCCAGAACTGACTCGTATCGATACCGAAGCGCAGCGCTTGGAACAGATGATCAGCGAACTACTAGAGCTTTCTCGCATGCAGGCGAACAGTCATATGACTCGCGAAACACAGCCACTGGAAAGTTTGTGGGAAGAAATCATTAAAGATGCGCAGTTTGAAGCTGAGCAAATGGGCAAGCACCTACACTATTCTGAACTGCCAAAACGAAGTATCTCCGGCAATCCTAAATTGCTGATGAGTGCGGTGGAAAACATCGTTCGTAACGCCATTTATTACGGGAAAGATGAGGTGAAAATCGACATCAAGGCCGATGATGATACGCTGCATATCACGGTTGATGACAATGGCGAGGGCGTTCCAGAAGAAGAATTAGCCGCGATTTTTCGTCCGTTTTATCGCGTTTCAACGGCCCGCGATCGCCACTCCGGCGGCACGGGTCTCGGCCTAACCATTACCGAAAGTGCCATCCGCCAGCACAGTGGAACGATCGTCGCCAGTCGAAGTCCGTTAGGCGGATTGCGCATGAGTATCACCTTACCTATCAATCGTTAACTTCAAGCCGATGGGCTAACAGTAAGCCACACCCTATTTCTAGAGTGAGAGATTCACGGCTTCATCTTCACTTTAGAAATTGGATGGGAACGCCTTCGAATACCCTGACAAAGATCAAAGTTGATAATAATTATCGTTAGCATTAAAGTAAATTTTCCAATTAAGGAGGATTTACTATGTCACATACATTTCCCGCTCTGCCTTACCCGTACGATTCACTAGAGCCGTACATCGACGCGAAAACCATGGAAGTGCACTACAGCAAACATCACAAGACTTATTTCGATAAGTTCGTAAGTGCCGTTGAAGGGAGCGAGCTCGAAACTCAGTCGCTAGACGAGATCTTTGACAATATCTCTAAGCTCAGCCATGCAGTGCGTAATAATGGCGGCGGCTACTACAACCACATCATTTATTGGAATTGCATGTCTCCAAACGGTGGCGGTGAGCCTCAAGGCGCACTTGCTCAGGCAATTAACGATAAATTTGGTAGCTTTGCGCAATTTAAAGAAGCGTTTGCCCAAGCCGCGATTAATACCTTTGGGTCTGGCTTTGCATGGCTGATCGTAAAAGATGGTGAGATTCACATTACGTCCACCAGCAATCAAGATAACCCTCTGATGGACGTAGTGGATGTACGCGGCGAGCCAATTCTCGCTCTTGACGTGTGGGAGCACGCGTATTACATCAGTTACCAAAACCGTCGCCCAGAATATATTGATGCGTGGTGGAACGTCGTCAACTGGCGAGCAGTTGAAGAAAACTATGCTCACGCTCTCTTATAAAGAGCATCGATACTTGCGGTATTAACATCCGCGCTAATACTTGCTTTCATACCCAGGTCAATCTTGCTGAATCTCGCATCTCTCGGTGACTTGGGTATATACTGCCCCTCTATTTGACCAACTCTATTTCAATACCATGTTTGATATCGCTTTATACGAACCAGAAATCGCGCCGAATACCGGCAACATCATTCGACTTTGTGCCAACTGCGGTGCAAACCTTCACTTAATTGAACCTCTGGGTTTCGATCTTGAAGAGAAGAAAGTCCGCCGCGCTGGTTTGGATTACCATGATTTAGCTCGCGTAACGCGTCATAAAAACTATCAAGCATTCTTAGAATATTTAGAGAAAGAGAAACAAGGTAACTACCGATTGTTTGCCTGCACCACCAAAACCACCGGTCACCACGTTGATGCGCAATACCAAGCAGGCGACGTATTGATGTTTGGTCCAGAAACTCGTGGCTTGCCTGCTGAAATCATCGATAGCTTGCCAATGGAGCAGCGTATCCGCATTCCAATGATGCCAGATGCGCGCAGCCTAAACCTTTCGAATGCCGTTGCGATCATTGCTTTTGAAGCATGGCGCCAAATGGGCTTTGAAGGCGCGTTGTAAGCCCCACGAATTTCAGACACAAAAAGGGCACTCATGCGCCCTTTTGTTTTCTTTACTCTCTGACTCAATCAATTGAGCTTGTTGCGATCATCATCGTCTTTACGCTCGTATTCCCCTTCAAAGGTATTGCCATCGTCTGACTGGGAATTAAATGGGTCACGGCGGAACGGGTCTTGCTCAAATGGCCCTTGGTTAGAGAAACCACCTTGGAAGCCACCACCATGCATGGTTTTCACCACCATTTTACTCATCAAGTATTTTGCAATCGCGGCGCGTGGCGCAGGAAGCAACACCAACATACCAAGAGCATCGGTCATAAAGCCCGGTGTTAACAGCAGCACGCCAGCCACCGCTAGCATTACACCTTCAAAAATTTGCTGGGCTGGAATTTCACCTTGTTCCAGACGCCCCTGCACAGACATCAGAGTTTGGATACCTTGGCTGCGCACCAACGATGCACCGACAAATGCCGTGATTAATACTAATGCGATAGTCGGCCATAAACCTAAAAAGCCGCCCACCTGAATAAATAAGCCGATTTCAATGATCGGGACAAAAATAAACGCCAATAATAAGATAGGAAACACACGCCCTCCTTTGTTTAATTCAGTGTAATGGTAAAAGCAGACTAAGCTCAAACGAATCGTTGTAAAAAAGCGTGTTCATACTGATCTCTTCCTACTCAGAAAAAGTGCTAGTGGAGTGTTTCATTCAATTGCATACCGATTTTTTCGTGCTTTTAAAGTGCTAATTTCGAACTCTAAAAACCCATGTTTGTCGAGGAAAATCGAGTACCCATAAAGGGTTATTAATAACCCGTTCATACTTTGCAAATTATTGACTCTTAAAAAACGAAAAAGGTGATCTAGTTACTATTTTTATGCGCTAGGTGCAGTATCATGTGCCACATAAGTCAGGACGGATTTTCCAGCCAAAAATTCTGATGAATGGATTCTAGATTGCAGAAATGGCTAATAAATAACTTTATTATCAGAATTATCATCTAAGGATCCTGCTATGGCTACCCTATCTGATGCTCCAAAAACAGCAAACCCAGCCACTCGTATTGAAGAAGATCTATTAGGTCAACGTCATGTCCCTGCAGATGCGTACTACGGTATTCATACGTTACGTGCGATCGAGAACTTCAACATCTCTAATATGACCATCTCTGACGTACCAGAATTTGTACGCGGTATGGTAATGACCAAAAAAGCAGCGGCGTTGGCAAACAAAGAACTTGGTGCGATTCCAAAAGACGTTGCAAACTACATCATCGAAGCGTGTGATTTGATCCTAGAAACTGGCAAGTGCATGGATCAGTTCCCATCAGACGTATTCCAAGGTGGTGCGGGCACTTCAGTGAACATGAACACGAACGAAGTGATCGCAAACGTTGCGCTTGAGCTAATGGGTAAAGAGAAAGGTCAATACGAATTTGTTAACCCAAATGACCACGTAAACAAGAGCCAATCAACCAACTGTGCGTACCCAACGGGTTTCCGTATCGCGGTTTACAACAGCGTACACAAACTAATGGAAGCAATTGAGTACCTAAAAGGCGCATTCGAACTTAAAGCAATTGAGTTTAAAGATGTACTGAAAATGGGTCGTACTCAGCTACAAGACGCGGTACCGATGACTGTAGGTCAAGAGTTCCACGCTTGGGCAGTAACACTAAACGAAGAGATTCGTGCTCTAGATTACACCTCTAAACTACTCCTAGAAATCAACCTAGGCGCAACCGCAATCGGTACAGGTCTAAATACACCGACTGGCTACCAAGCGCTTGCAGTAAAACATCTAGCGGAAGTAACAGGTCTTGACGTTGTTGCGGCAGAAGACCTTATCGAAGCGACTTCTGACTGTGGCGCATACGTAATGACGCACAGTGCACTAAAACGTCTAGCGGTGAAACTATCGAAGATCTGTAACGACCTTCGTCTACTTTCTTCTGGCCCTCGCGCAGGTCTAAATGAATTGAACCTACCTGAAATGCAAGCAGGTTCTTCAATCATGCCAGCAAAAGTAAACCCAGTTATCCCAGAAGTAGTAAACCAAGTTTGCTTCAAAGTTCTCGGTAACGACAACACGGTTTCTTTCGCAGCAGAAGGCGGTCAGCTACAGCTAAACGTTATGGAACCTGTGATCGCACAAAGTGTGTTTGAGTCTATCTCTCTACTACACAACGCGTGTGTGAACCTACGTGATAAATGTATCGACGGCATCACTGTGAACAAAGAAGTTTGCGAAAACTATGTTTACAACTCTATCGGTATCGTCACTTACCTAAACCCATACATCGGCCACCACGAAGGTGACATCGTAGGTAAGATTTGTGCAGAAACTGGTAAGAGTGTTCGTGAAGTCGTGCTAGAGCGCGGTCTGCTTACAGCAGAGGAGCTTGATGAAATCTTGTCAGTAGAAAACTTCATGCATCCTACTTACAAAGCAAAACGCTACGAGTAATAACGAATCCGAAGGGGGCCACTCAGGCCCCTTTTTTAGGCTCTCATACGGTTAACCACATTTTTTATATGCTTTTATTGCCGCTAAACCACTAGGTTCTCATTCTCTGAGCATTTACTCCTGTTCCTGAGTGTTCAAAAAATCAGAATCAAATAAAAAACTAAAGAGGTATCAATATGGTCATGGTCG
>NZ_WXWT01000211.1:0-11139 GCF_009904725.1 Vibrio sp. V43_P6S15P86 | reverse complement strand
TTTTGCAGGTAGTGTAAAATCACTAGGCTTTAACCAGAATGATCAGGACGTTAGCGTTGGTGTAATGCTTCCTGGTGAATACACGTTCGGCACTCAAGCGCCTGAGCGTATGACGGTTGTAAAAGGTGCGCTTGTGGTCAAGCGTGTCGGCGAAAGTGATTGGACGACTTACCAAAGTGGTGAGTTTTTTGAAGTGGAAGGGAACTCCTCATTTGAGCTTCAAGTGAAAGACGCGACCGCGTATTTATGTGAGTATTTCTAAAGCGCACTTTTTGCCTGTGATAAAGCCACCTTCGGGTGGTTTTTTCGTCTATGTACTTCACTTATAACGCATCTTTTGGTTATTTGGGTATATACTTAATAAAAATGTACCCATCGACCAGGGAGGAAGTGATGGCAGTACAACGCAAGCATTCTGATCTCCCTCCTCGTTATGAGGACAAAGATCTCACCAATGAGCAAAGACATCGTTTTACCGAGGTTGCCAATGCAGCCCATAAGAGACGTGAATTCTATCGACGTGCTCTAGGGAAAGGCTTAATGGGCAAAGTGAAGGACCGTGCGTTTAAAGGCCAATTCAGTCGCCAGCAAGATAAGCCGAGCAGAGTGCTGCAAGCTGTGTGGCTAATCGTATTTCTGGTGCTGGGGCTATGGGTGATGCATGTATTCGCTTAACCATTAGCAAGCTTCTGATACAGTCGGTGTTTCAGAGGCTGACTTCTCTTCGGTATTGCAGTGCTCGTAATACGCGTATTGGTTTTTCCCTGTGTGTTTAGCCGCATACATTGCTTTATCTGCGCACCGAGTCAATTCAGATAAATCCTTCGCATCTTGTTTGTAGATAGCAGTGCCCACACTCATTGTTAACTCGTTAATCATATCGTAGCTTCGGTAGCCTTTTGGGAATAGATTCACAATACGCTTCAAAATGCTGTCTAGGTCATCTTTACTGTTTATATCGTAGAGCATGAGCACAAACTCGTCGCCCGCAAATCTAGCGATGGAGTAGTCGTGTTTGTCGGTTTTTCTGTCTTTATGGCGAACATTGTTTTTTAATCGAGTTGCAAAGGCTTGAAGCACTTGGTCACCAATATCGTGCCCGTAGGTATCGTTAATGTGTTTGAAGTTATCAATATCTAGGAAGACCAAAGCAGTGATACTGTCATCAGATGAATGGTTGATCTCATCGAGCTTTGCTCGCGCCCAAGTTTCAAAGCTCCAGCGGTTGGCAAGCCCTGTGAGTTGGTCAAAATACGCCAACTCTTCAATCCCTTCACGATAAAGTGTTTGAATGTAGTTGAGGACTTTTGTGTAGTAATACGAGAATGTGTGACACACAAATGCAGTCGCTATTAGGGTCAGCATAAATCGTCGTTCTATGATGTCACTGGCTGTTGGTAGCCGATCTAAAAAAACGACGCCAAAAAAGATCAGTAAGATATAGGTGCCACTAAACAGCAGACCGACTTTAAACTCATTGATCAGCACCAGAGTGGCGACAATGGGGTATAGCCATAGCAGTTTGCCTGAGGGGGCATCGTTATACAGAAGTAGCAATAACCCTTCGAACATCAAAACTGCACTCAGCCATAGGTCGGCATATTGATGATGTCGTTGAACCTTTATCACATAACTGATACCTAAACAGGCTAAGGCACACAGAGCATGGAAAAAGCTTAATCCCCAATTATCCTCAAACAATTGAGCAATGGAGCCATAAGTTAAACATGCCGCGGCGATACTGGAGCATAAAAAGACAATTTTCTTTTTTCTTGTTGAGCGGATATCCGCCATTTCCTCTAAGCGTGCTCCAGCCAATGTCGACATTACGTATCCTTGCTTAATTAACGTGTACGCTTATTCTAGGCGGTATTTTAGCGATGAATAGAACAACAAAGTTTCCAAATGTGATGTCAGTCATTTTTAGTATGGGCCTAGAAGTGTGGTTTGGTGAGAGTGCTCAAAGCGCAACAAAGGCTTATAAAGTTTTCCATGGCGGATCTTTATGGCTTCAGATGGTTCGATTAATAATTCAAAGTAATGCATTTCCACCGACGTATTTGCAGGATCTATCCTGACTCAACTCTGTTGGGAGTAGCATGAACTGCGCCTTCTACCTATTGAGCTCATTGTTCGTCAATCGACGATCTCTAAATTCCGGCAATGAGTTTTTCGTTGTGAAAAAGCATTAGAAATATTTTTCCGAAACAGAGCGAAATATTGTTGTCGTTGTGACCAATATGCGACTAGAATCCGCGCTAAATCACGACCTCATATCGAGCTTCGTTCGAGTCACTCTTTTTCCAAACTGCTTCACACATTTTGTGAGGCAGTTTTTAGTTGTAGGAAAGGTTACAAACATGCCTAAAAGCCAGAACATCAACCAGCGAATGTCTATTGTGGCGTTAGCTTGGCCGATTCTTGTCGAAATTTTGCTACGGACGGCTTTAGGAACCAGTGACGTGTTCATGCTGAGTGGATACTCAGACAAAGCGGTATCCGCTGTTGGTGTGATCACGCAGATTACCTTTTTCTTAATCATCGTTTCGACGTTTGTCAGCAGCGGAACGGGGATTTTGATTGCCCAATACAACGGTGCTGGGCGCGAGCAAGAGTCTGTGAACGTCGGCGTTGCAAGTATTGCGCTGTCTGTGATTGTCGGTGCGTTCTTGAGTGTGATTGCTGTGCGATGACGTTTAACGTTACGATTGGCGTTGTTTTTACGACCATTCTGCGTAGCCATGGCTATTCACGCTCTCCAATGGTGGTGAACTTGATCTCGGGTGTGTTCAACATCATTGGTAACTATATTGCGCTTTACCAGCCATTCGGTTTACCTGTGTATGGTGTGCAAGGTGTAGCAATAGCAACCGTCGTCAGCCAAGTCATCGGTACGTTAATGTTATGGTTTATTCTCGCTCGCAGCAGCATTGAACTACCGATGTCGACCATGAAACAAGTGCCCGCAGAGATTTACAAAAAGATCTTAAAAATCGGCGGCATGAACGCGGGTGAAGTGCTGTCTTATAACGTGGCGCAAATCTGCATTGTGTACTTTGTGGTGCAAATGGGGACGGCATCGTTGGCGGCTTTCACTTATGCACAAAACATTGCCCGTTTCTCGTTTGCTTTCGCGTTGGCAATTGGTCAGGCTGCGCAAATTCAGACTGGTTACTACATCGGTAAAGGTTGGGTGAGCAGCATTTTAAAACGCGTACAAATCTACTTCTTAGTGGGATTTGTGGCATCAACAGCGGCAACCACACTGATTTACCTGTTTAGAGAAGAGATTCTGCGCGTATTTACCGATCAACCGGAAATACTCGCATTGGCAGGCTCGTTAGTCATGGGCTCAATTTTGCTCGAAGCCGGGCGTGTGTTTAACCTGATTTTTATCGCGGGGCTGAAAGGCGCGGGTGACATCAAGTTCCCAGTGCAAATGGGGATTTTGAGTATGTGGGGACTAGGCGTGCTTTTCTCTTATATCTTTGGCATCCACTTGGGTTATGGCGTTTTAGGGGCTTGGATGGCAATCGCACTCGATGAATGGGTGCGTGGTATCATCATGGCAAGGCGTTGGCGCTCTCAGGTGTGGACCAAGTTTAAGGTGAGCTAACGGTTTTCGGTATCGCGCATCACGCTTATTCTGTTGTTAGAAACCAAAAAAGGCACTGGTTAGTCAGTGCCTTTTTGTTATTTAAAATCTGGAAGACGTTAGAATTCGCACTCAGCTCTGAACACCATGCGCTCTTTGCTGTATGGATGATCCAGCTCTAGCATCTCAGCATGCAGGTGTAAGCGATTCGCTTTTTCGCCGTATAAACCATCACCAACCATCGGCATGTTTAACCCCATGTGATGAGCACTGTGTACACGTAGTTGGTGAGTTCGCCCGGTTTTCGGATACATGTATACCTTGCTGCGTCCATCTTTGACTTCAATCAGTTGCCAGTAGGTTTCTGCATGTTTCCCGTGTTCAAAACACACCAGTTGACGTGGGCGATCGTCGGGGTCGCCACGCATTGGCAGTGAAATCTCCCCTTCAGGCGCGTTTAATACGCCTTCGAGTAGTGCCATATAACGTTTTTGTACGCCGCGAGCCATAAACTGTTTTTGCAGACTTTTGTTCGCGCGTTTAGTTAAGGCAAACACCAAAATGCCAGAGGTCGCCATGTCGAGGCGATGAATCACAAACGGCCCTTCCACATCAGGGAACATCACTTGTATGCGCGTATAAGCAGAGTCTTTGATGGTTTTACCCGGCACTGAAAGTAAGCCTGAGGGCTTGTTGACGACGACCATAGCGTCGTCTTGGTAGATTATCTCTAGCTCTTTGTCTTCTGCCCAATTCTCCGCCAATGGGTTAGGTTCGACATCCAGCCCTTGCATCATATGGCCTAAAATCGGCTGACATTTGCTGTTACACGATGGGTAGAATTTTTTGTGTTGGCGAACTTCAGACTTTGGCGAAACACCCCACCAAAACTCTGCCAGCGCCAGCGGTTTGAATCCGTATTTAAACGCGTATTGGAGCAGTTTTGGCGCAGCACATTCCCCTGCACCTGCTGGTGGTATTGGGTTTGTGGTGTCCGCAAAAATGTCCACCAAGTCGCGTGTTTCGCCATGGCTGTTTAGGAAGCGGTATTGTTTATGCAGTTTGTGCTGTAAAGCGTTGGAGAGCGTCTTGCGCTGCTCTTTCAGGTGAGCAAGTTGCTGCTCTAACTCAGCCAAGCGCGCTTCTTTGATTGCAAGCTTTTCATCCCACGTTTGCTTTAAGTATTTGAGAACGTTTTTCTCGGCGACACTTTGTTTACCCAATTCATCCAATAAGATTTTGAGGTCATCGGCATTGAGTGTTTGCTCGCCCTGTTGACGCTGTCGTTTGCGCGCGGCGCGGCCGTCAATCATCACTTGGCGCTGTGTTTGCTCTTCTTGTTGATAAGCGGCTCGGCCGGCTTGTATTTGCGCTTTAAGATCCGCTAATTCCGGATTCGCGGCACAGGTTTTGTACTCCGCATTGGCGGCGTTGATGGCATCCGTTTCTGCGCGGAAGAAGCCTTCATCGGTCAGCATGTCGTACACAGGAGGGACAAATCCTGGAATCAAGTTTTGGTCAGCAATTTTGCCAGAAAATGCACTTAAAAAGCCGAGCTCGCCTTGAGGGCTTTTTACCAGCAATACGCCAAACATTTTGCCTCGCCCCGTTTCTTCATTAACCAAACCAAAATCGTGTTCGAAGTCGGTTTGCGCTAATAAATGCTGTTGCAATTGCTTTGCGGCTATAACGCAAAGAGGATGCGGCGTGTAGTAGAACGGAAACGTAAACTGCGTTGGTAATTCATAACCAGAAGTATCAGCAGTAAAACGAGTAAAACAATGTTCAGGCGAGTGCATGGTGGGTATCCGCGCGAGTAAAAAATCAAGCGAGGATTGTACCTGTTTGAGTCAGGATTGCCATGTCGGTGTTGGCACTCGCTCTTGGATTAAGGACAAGAGCGAGTGGGGAAGAGTTTATTGCAGTTTTCGTAATGCAAGCTTCCACTGTGCCGGTTTGTCGTAGTAGGTCGAGTGCGGCAAGGTCAAGTACTCGCCATTTACTTCTGCAATCAGGGTTGGATAACCACCAACGTGTAACTGTCGCATCAACTGTCGGCTGGAGTGAATTCTCTCATCTAGTTCGGCTTCGCTTAACGTCATGTTTTGCTCCCACGCATCACTTGCTAAACCTAGCGATTCTGCAATGGCTTTGAGCGTCGATGCTTCATTCACTTTTAACCCGAGCTGATAATGCGCAGATTGGATGGCCTTTAGCATGTGCCATGGATTCAGCCCCATTTTCTCCGCACTCAAGATCGCTTGTGTGGGTAGATAAGAATCAAGAACAAACGCATCTTCGCTTTTCACGCGTTGCAGATATGCTTCACCAAACGTTGCTCCGGTTTCGGTTGCGATACGAGCGTCACTGTTGATGATGTGCTGACGAAATTCAGATTCAATCGCGCGTTTCTCAATCATGCCGCCGGGATGAAGCTCCACCTTAAATTGAGAGGTGTCCATCAAGGCTTCGATGAGTGGTGATGCCCCGTAGCACCAACCACACATGGGATCAAAGAAGTAATGCACGGTTACCATGACATTTCACCAGTATGCACTTTTGCACCGATTTCTAGCGCGATTGGCAATTGAGCTTCTGGGTATTTCGCTGACATGGTGTCAATGAGTTGAGCGCTGTTATTGCTGTGTCTTTTCGCTTGCTGAAAATCCTGCAAGTATTGTTGCGAGTAGCGAATGGTGTCTGCGTTCAGCTTTGTGCCTGCTTTCATGTGACCAGGAATGACCAATTGAGGTTTAAGCGCAAGCATCTCGCTAAGCTGCTGCTCCCAAGCATTGATAGCGGTTTGGTCAGCGGCATCTGCCATCCATAAATGCACGTTTGAGTACACGGCTACGTTACCCAGAATCGCTTTGTTATCTGGAATCCATAGGTAAGGGCGGTGTGCTGATGTGCCATGGTTACCACGAATTTCAATCTTATGACCTTCTAGCTCCAATGATGCTTTGTCGTATGCGACAGGGATTACTGGTTTTACCGGTGCGTTTGCGCCAAGTTTTGGTCCCCAGTACGCCAGCTTTCCAGCCAACTTCTCTTTAATAATTTTTTGAACCGCTGGCGTTGTGATGATCTGCGCATCAGGGAACTGTTGGTGTAAGGCCTCTGCGCCAAAGTAGTAATCTGGGTCCGCTTGGCTGATGAAAATGGTTTTAAGCGTTTTGCCTGAGTCCAACACTTTGGCGGCAATGCGCATCGCGTCAGCTTTGGTGAAGCCAGTGTCGATGACCATGGCATCAGTCTCACCGTATACCAAGGTTGAGTTAACGTGGAAGCTGTTACCGTCGGCGTTGTAAACCTCAAGAGTAAGGGGAGAGTGGTTTGCCGCTAGGACAGGGCTTGCCATTAAAATGGATGTAGCAATCAAAGTGAATTTTTTCATAATAAGCTCCTAAAGAATTTGGGGCCAAGCGACGATGGCTTGGGAACGGGAGCTATATTAGAAAATTGATACGCTCGGAAAAATACACAATAATGTGCATCACTATTTCTTATTTCGAGCAAATTTATGGACAGAGTAACGGCAGCAAAAGTATTTGTGGATGTGGTGTATTCTGGCAGTTTTACCGCGACCGCAGAGCGGTTAGACATGTCTCGGCCAATGGTGACTCGTTATGTAGAGACGATGGAGAACTGGTTGCAAACTCGTTTGTTGCACCGCACCACGCGCAAGGTGTCGCTCACCACCGCAGGGGAACGCAGCTTGCCTCAGATTGAGCGCTGGTTAAAACAGGCCGATACGTTGACGTCGAACATTGCCGTTGATGGTGAGCTGTCCGGAAAAATCCGTCTCGCGTCTAGCACTTCATTTGGATTCTCACAGTTGATCCCAGCAGTAAACAGTTTTATGCAAAAGCACCCCAAAGTGCATATCGACATAGATCTGCAAGATTCAGTGAGTGATCTAACTGAGCAACGCATCGATCTGGCAATCCGAATTGCGTCAGATCCCGATCCTTCTTTGATTGGTAAGCCGATTGCGGTGTGTGAATCGGTGTTGGTGGCATCGCCGCAATACTTGCAAACTCATCGCGCGATCGCGCATCCGCGAGATTTATCTTCACACGACTGTTTGGGTTACAAAAACTTTGAGCGTCACGTGTGGCATTTGTCTCAGAGCGACCAGTTCGAATCGGTGGGAATTGAGTGTCGCCTAACCAGCAATGAGGCCACGGCGTTATTGCATGGCGCTTTGCAAGGCATGGGTATTTCGATGCTGCCAACCTATTTGAGCAATATCTATCTGCAATCGGGTCAGCTTGAGTCAGTGTTGCCGGATTGGAAGCCAAATGATCTCAACATTTACGCGCTTTATTCATCGCGTAAACACTTGTCTCCTGCGGTGAGAGCCTTCATCGATCACAGTGAAGATTACTTTAAACAGCACCCTTGGTAATCGCGAAAGGCGTCGTCATCCCGACTTGAGATTCATACAAGATCCTGTACCTTACATGGATTATATTTTCGCAGCGTCATTTAGAGTTTTAGTTAATGTCACAAGTTCGCATCAAATTTATTGCTTCCGATATGGACGGCACTTTGCTTGACCAATACGGTCGTTTGGATCCAGAGTTTTTCGATCTGTTTTTGCAATTGGAAGAGCAAGGTATTTTGTTCTCCGCTGCGTCTGGTCGTCAGTATTACAGCCTGCGAGACACGTTCGCGCCAATCAAAGATCGAGTGTTGTATGTGGCCGAAAACGGCACCTTGGTGATGTACCAAGACAAAGAGCTCTACAGTTGTACCATTCCTAAAGCGGAAGTGGCGGAGATTGTGAAAGCGGCTCGTGAAATTGACGGAGCAAACATCGTATTGTGTGGCAAGCGCTCGGCGTACATCGAAACGCATGATCAGCAATCGCTGGAAGAATTTCAAAAGTACTACCACCGCTGTGAATATGTGCCGGATTTGCTTGAGGTCGAAGACGAGTTTATTAAGGTAGCAATTTGTCACTTTGACGGTTCGGAAGAGCTCCTGTTCCCGACCATGAACGCGAAGTTTGGCGCAACGCATAAAGTCGTAGTGAGCGCAAAAATTTGGCTGGATGTGATGAATGCCGAGGCGTCTAAAGGCGCGGCCATTCAGCACCTTCAAGAGACGATGAATTTTACTCCGGCAGAAACCATGACGTTTGGTGATTACCTCAACGACCTCGAAATGCTGCAAGTCAGTGAGCATTCGTACGCGGTTGCCAATGCGCATGAAGAGATTAAGAAAATCGCTCGTTATTCTGCGCCAAGCAACCAAGAGGCTGGGGTACTAAAAGTGATTAAAGAGAAAGTGTTAGCGAAGTAACGTCCTCTTTTCGATGTTCTTTTCTTCTTAACGTAAAAAGCCCCGCAGTGTATGCGGGGCTTTTTTTTGTGTGGTGGGAGGGGGGTAGTAATGTTCCCGTTTTTTAGCGCACGTACTTAGCGGTTGCGCTGACTAAAAAGTGCTGCAACTTTCCATCCGATTTTGGTACCCACAAGTCGTTGTGGTATTGGTAGATACGACCATTGACGGTCACAGACAAGGTATTATCACCCGTTTGTTCCATGCGAATAAACTGATCCGAAGTGACCAAAAACGGCTCTTGCTCTTCAATGCTCTGGCCCGTTGCCAATACGAAGTAG
Source organism: Vibrio sp. V43_P6S15P86 (assembly GCF_009904725.1). Taxonomy (NCBI): domain Bacteria; kingdom Pseudomonadati; phylum Pseudomonadota; class Gammaproteobacteria; order Vibrionales; family Vibrionaceae; genus Vibrio; species Vibrio sp. V43_P6S15P86. The sequence goes on along the minus strand of NZ_WXWT01000211.1, from coordinate 1,914 downwards.
CCGAATCGGTTGCCAGCATCCGGATCGGTTGAGTAGATTCGATGCCCAACGAGGCTGTAGTCGTCGTTGAGTGCCTGCTCAAGCGTTTTTTGCCCGATGGTTTCGTGCGATGGGATAAATACCCAAGCCAACACACCTGCCGCAATGACTGCCAGTAGAAGCAGTACTTGCATGAACTTTCTCATCATAAATACCGTTTAACGTTGAAATTTCATTTTGTACATGCGCTTATCCGCTATGCTGATAAGAAAGTCAACATTGTTACTGTCTTTTGGGTATTGCGCTAAGCCCATGCTGGTTGATAGTGTCGCGACGTTGTCGGAGTTTAGTATTGGCGCATCAAATACCGCATTGATATGCTCACTAACGCCCTCTTCATCAACATGCTCCCCTTCGAGGATGACGGCGAACTCATCGCCTCCCATGCGATAGACGGTAAAATCATTCAACGCCATAGATTTAAGCCGTCTAGCAATTTCACGTAGTACGGTGTCTCCCACTTGGTGACCGTGTGTATCGTTGACACTTTTAAAACCATTTAAATCTAAAATCCACAGAGAAAAAGGCCTTTTCTCTTGAGTGAGCTCATTCAGGTTGATAAATAGTGCATTGCGATTTCCAAGATGAGTCAGTGGGTCGCTGAGCGCCAGTTTTCTATGGAAATGGGATTCACGATAAAAGAAATAAGTCAGAGACAGGATCGACAAAACGAATGTAGCAAACAGCATATACTGCGCTTGCATTAACCGTTGCGTTTCTCCTTTCTGAGCCTCATAGACTTTGCTGCTTAGGCGAAAGTTCTGATTAACGAAATCGACCAAGCTTAAGTACAGTGTTTGAGTGGATCGATAAAATTGAGCCGCAGCTTGGCTATCGCCAGTTCTTGCTTCAACTAATTGCGCTTCCAGACCCTGAAATTCCTCAAAAAGATCAATGAAATACTGATGCATATTATTTCGAGAGAAAAAAGTGTAGGCTTCATTACTACTAATTAATAAATCGAATCTACTCCAGGCCAATTCATATTGCAGCTCTGCACCTTCGATATTTAATACATTTTCATCGACTCGTCTCGCTTCTCCGACAAGTTCCGAAAGCTCTTTAGAGAGTTGGAATAAAAACCAGGTCGCTTGTTTTTGCTCATTATTAAAGTTTTGTGACAGTGCTCGTGTCTGCTGCAGAAGCAATACATTTGCGAGAAGCAAAGAAGTGGCAAACACCACAAGCAACATTTTACTGGTTGTAGAGTATTGTGGTGCTCTCTGCTTTTGATAGGTGGGTTCTGATAACTTCATTCTTACTATTTTGCTTTCATCTCATTTACTTGCCAGACCATTTGCGCGTGATATTTATTGTAGTTGAGCTCAGGATAGAGACTAAGAGAGTATATTACCCAAAATGGCCCCTTATTCCTGACTTTTATATAGTGTTGATCTTGTTGGTAAGCCAGTATTGGTTGGTATCTAAGAATGTCTTGTCGAGACAGTGTCGAGTGATAGTCATTCAAGCTACTGACATCAACTTGTTCTGGCACTTTGCCATAGACGTGGGTGAGGAGCGTGCTAAGTTTGACCCCAAGAAATTCAGAAGAAGCAGGGATCCAAGGCAGCGTGGTTGTGTAGGTGGTGGTTGGTAAAGATTGAATCTCTTCCAGTTTTAATGTGACACTAGGTTGTTGGCTACTGCTAAATACGATCGTACTTGCAGATAAGAATGGCGCAACAAAAAACAGACCTAGCGCGACTATCTTTTTCATCATATGCCCTTTGAGTTTTATTCTTTTTGCTGAGCTAGGACAAAGGTGCTAGCGGTACTTTATTTGTAATTGTAGTAATAGAGCCAACCGGATGAGATTTTATAATATGTTATGTTTGAAAAGTAACTGTCGGTTTACTGTACGTCAAGGTTATTAAG
>NZ_WXWT01000297.1:0-30941 GCF_009904725.1 Vibrio sp. V43_P6S15P86 | reverse complement strand
TGAGAACGGCAGTAGTAATGAATATTGGCGTTATGGCGATCGCCGCGTATATCGGAGCAGGAGGGTTGGGCGTGTTTATCAGCCGTGGCATATCGCAAAGTGATCCTCGACAACTGATTGTTGGTGCCATCGCCGTCAGCCTTCTGGCTATCATCGCGGATTACGGATTGATTCGACTACAAAAAAGATTAACGCCACCGGGCCTGACTGCAGATCGATAAAGGACAAATAATAGGGACATTCAAATGATCAAAATTGACAAGCTAACCAAAATTTTTGAAACGCCTAATGGCCCGGTGACTGCCGCAGATCACATTGAGATGGAAGTTCCCAGTGGTGAAATTTGTGTGTTACTTGGCCCATCCGGTTGTGGCAAAACTACCACGCTGAAAATGGTCAACCGAATTATTCCCGCGACATCTGGCAAGATCTATCTTGGCGGTGAAGATACTTCAGGGATGGATACAGTCACTCTGCGCCGAAATATCGGTTATGTTATTCAGCAAATTGGCTTATTTCCCAACATGACGATCGGCGAAAACATCGCGGTGGTTCCCAAGTTATTAGGGTGGGATAAGGCAAGATACATGACGCGTGCAAAAGAGCTATTGGAGATGGTGGCTCTTGATCCTAGTGTCTTCCTTAATCGTTATCCAAATGAGTTGTCTGGCGGACAGCAGCAACGAATTGGTGTTGCCCGAGCGCTAGCTGCGGATCCTCCCGTCATGCTGATGGATGAACCTTTTGGCGCGATTGACCCGATCAACCGTGAAGTAATCCAGGATGAGTTCCTTAAAATGCAGCAAGAGCTCAACAAGACCATCATGTTTGTCAGTCATGACATTGATGAAGCGGTCAAAATGGCCGATAGAATTGCGATTTTCCGTGATGGTCACCTGGTTCAGTACGATACGCCTGACGATTTGCTCGCACACCCGAAAGATGATTTCGTGAAAAACTTTGTCGGAGATGATCGCGCACTTAAACGTCTTCGCTTAGTGACGGCTGAATCCGTCATGCAGACCACTTTTGCGTACGTGAAACCTAACGATACGCTTGCCGACGCTCTAACCAAAATTGACGCGTATGGGTATCGCGACGCCGTGATATTAGTGAATGACCAACACCAACCTATCGGCTATGTGCCAAAAGCTACCGCAATCAATATGAAGGGGTACTGCGGCGAACATTATGTCGGCCTGAAAACAATCGCCCGAACCACGGATGATCTGCGTAAAGTCGCGTCGAAGATGTTCACGCACGACATTGTTTGGATGCCGTGTGTTGACGAGAATGGCCGCTTAGTGGGCGAAGTCACACAGCGCGGCATTACTCATTATCTAGGCGCAACTTATCAGCGCGATACCTCTCCTAGTCAGCCGCAGCCATTGCATCAGGCTAAGGAGGCATCGTGACCAATCAGCTAAAACAAACCTACTATTTCGTTTTATTAGCGTGTGTCTTTGCGTTGGGTATTTATTTACAAGGCGCGGGTACGATCGATGATTTTCTTTACTACCAAGAAGACATTGTTTATTTGACGGTTCAGCACATTGAACTGGTGCTGCTGTCTGGTGGATTGGCGATCCTAATCGCTATTCCCGTCGGCGTATTGCTCAGCCGTCCTCGTTTTCAGAAAGTCGCAGAATCGGCGATGCAGGTTTTGAATGTGGGGACCACGATTCCTACTTTAGCTATTCTTGCGCTGGCAATGAGCTTTCTTGGCATTGGCACCGTGCCTGCGGTATTTGGGCTGACGATTGCCTCGTTGTTGCCGATTGTCAGAAACACCTACATCGGGCTGAAAGAAGTGCCTGCTCATTTAAAAGAAGCGGCGTCAGGCATTGGTATGACCGAGTTACAAATGTTATTTCAGGTTGAAATTCCTAATGCGCTGTTCGTCATTTTTGCCGGTATCCGCACGGCGTTAGCTGTCAACGTGGGCACCGTGCCACTAGCCTTCTTAATTGGTGGCGGTGGGTTAGGGGAGCTCATTTTTACCGGTATTGATCTGGATGAACCCATCATGATGCTGGCAGGCGCTATTCCTACAGCAATGTTGGCTATCGCTATCGACAGTGTGGTAGGAGCCGTTTCCTATGTCACTGTACCTAAAGGCTGTAACCCTATTAGAGCTAGACAATAACAATCCTAAAAATTGAACATAGACAGGAGTCAAACATGTTAAAGCAAATTACTCGCCGCTTGCTGGCCGTTGGTGTACTGCTTTCAAGTTTTCACGCATCCGCGGAAATCGTTGTAGGTGGTAAAAACTTTACAGAACAACAGCTTTTAACGGAAATTACGTCTCAATATTTAACCCAAAAAGGCTACGACGTTGATAAACGTTCGGGCATGGGCAGCGCGGTTTTGCGAAAAGCGCAAGAAAACGGACAGATTGATCTTTATTGGGAATATACGGGCACATCACTGATCATTTACAACAAAGTCAAAGACAAGCTCCCAGCAGAGCAAGTGTATCAACGCGTTAAGGAACTCGATGCGAAGAAAGGCCTAGTTTGGCTTAACCCTTCAAAAGCGAACAACACCTACGCGCTCGCTATGCGCAGTGACGATGCGAAACAACGTGACATCTCAACCTTGTCCGAGTTTGCCGAGCAAATGCGCCAAGACCCGCCAATGACCATTGCTTTGAATGCGGAATTCTATGCACGAAAAGATGGCTTCCGACCTTTACAGAAAACCTACAAATTCAAAGCTTCACGAGACCAAGTGAAACGTATGGATACGGGGTTAACTTATGATGCGCTGAAAGGGAAAGAAGTTGATGCTGCGCTCGTGTTTGCAACAGATGGTCGTATCAAAGCATTCGGTTTTACCGTTTTAACGGATGACAAACAGTTTTTCCCTGATTACGCGATCACACCTGTGGTTCGCCAAGAAACGCTAGATGCGAACCCAGAGCTTGCCGAGCAAATGAACGCGCTTTCTGCGGCGATCGATGGCGATACGATGTCGACTTTGAATCAACAAGTTGATGTGGAGCGACGTTCGATCTCAGAAGTCGCAAGCCAGTTCCTATCTGAGCATAACTTGGGGTAATACCATGACTATCCTGCAAGTCAGTGTGGCCCAAATCAACGCCCAGTTAGGCGATGTGAATGCCAATCTGAATACTCATCAGGATTACATAAAGCAAGCTGCGGCCTTGGGGTCGCAGCTATTGCTATTTCCTGAACTCTCCTTGACCGGATACCAGCTCCAATCTTCTGTGCGTGAAGTTGCCATGAAGCGTGATGATGCTCGGCTTAAAGAGCTTGCGCAATTTGCACCGCACATGTCCGTGATTGTCGGCTTTGTTGAACAGGCCGCTCCGGGAGAATACTACAACGCGATGGCTTGGTTGCTCGGTGGTACGGTGGTTGCTGTGCATCGCAAAGTCAATTTACCAACCTATGGTGGGCTTGAAGAGGGTAAGTGGTTTCATTCGGGAGAGGCTACCACCAGCGTTTCTCTTGACGAAAATTGGCGAGGCTCGGTTTTAATTTGTGCCGATTTATGGAATCCACCTTTGGTTCATTGCGCGCTACTCGATAAGCCTGAAATCTTGCTCGCGCCGATCAACTCGGCCAGCAGTATTGTCAGTAAAGACTTTTCCAATGAAGACAACTGGTTAGTTAACGTTAAATTCTATGCGGTGCTCTACGGAACCCCAGTTTTGATGGCCAATCGTTACGGGCCAGAGGGCGAAGCGTGGTTTTGGGGAGGAAGCTGTATTTTGTCTGCAACGGGTGAGCTATTGGCGCAGGCAGAAGATGGTGAAACCTTGATAACTGCGACCTTGTCATTGGACGATATTGACAAAGCCAGGTTCGAGCTGCCTACCGTGCGAGACAGCAATACACCATTAATCACAACGCTATTGTCGAAGGCAAAACGCTAAAACTGGAGCAGTAGATGATGCAATCTATTCATCGATTTATTCACGAATTAACCTTTGAACAGCTTCCTGCTGACGTTATTGAACAAGCGAAATATTGCGTCTTGGATCTGTTGGGTGTCGCCGCAGCAGGTAAAGCGACGCAACTGCAAAATATGGTAGCTAAACTCGCGCAGAAGCAGTTTGCCGGTGATACGCCGATGCTGTTTTCTGATCACACGGCCAGTGGTTGTGGGGCGGCTCTATATGGCGGCATGTTGATTGACAGCATGGACGCGCACGACGGCCAAGTCCTGACGAAAGGCCATGTTGGCGTCGCTGTTTTGCCGGGGCTGCTCGCCAGTATGCATGAGTCAGTGAGCACGGGAGAAGAGTTATTAACGTCCCTCGTCATTGGCTACGAAATAGCAACTCGCGCCGGAATCGCGCTGCATCAAACCGCTTGTGATTATCATACTTCTGGTGCTTGGAATGCGTTGGGCGTCGCTGCGGTGTCTGCAAGAAGAAAAGGCTTAACGGAGGCACAAACAGAGCATGCGCTCGGCATTGCTGAGTTTTATGGTCCACGCAGCCAAATGATGCGTTGTATTGAACATCCAACCATGCTTAAAGACGGCTCTGGCTGGGGAGCGATGGCGGGCTTTGCCAGTGCAGAACTGGCAGAAGAGGGCTTTACTGGCGCGCCAGCCGTGACTTTGCTGGACCAACAAACTCACGCTTTGTGGGCAGATTTAGGGCAGCGCTGGTATATTCTGGAGCAATACTTTAAACCGTATCCGGTTTGTCGTTGGGCTCAACCTGCGGTTGAAGCGGTGAGAGCACTGCAACAAGAAAATAAACTAAAACCTGATGAGATTGAACTTATCGAAGTTCACAGCTTTCACCAGGCGGTGTGCCTGCATACCAAGCGCCCTGAGACAACCGAGCAGGCTCAGTACAGTTTGCCATTTTCAGTCGCGAGTGTGGTCATGGATAATACGGTCACGGTAGAAGCCGTTACCAAAGGACTGAAAGATCCTGCTCGCTTGGCACTTACGGAGCGGATGAAGTTAATTGAAGAGCCTGCTTACAATGATAAGTTTCCAGCCGAACGCTGGGCGCATGTCGTGGTGACGTTGAAAAATGGCGACAAACTGACTTCGCCTCCCTGTATCGCGCGAGGTAATCCTGAAAATCCGCTCAGTCGAGACGAGATGCGAGGTAAGTTTCGTACTTTGGCAGAGAAAGAACTGCCCGCTTCACGCGTGTCAGCGATAGAAGAGGGCTGTTTGCAGCTTGATAAAGTCAGTAAAGAGCAGGTACTTGCTTGGTTATCAATGCTTTACCAAGGCACGTTGTCTGATAAGCCGTCTGACACGTTGCCTGACACATCACGATGAGATCGAACTTCTTTTCTCTTACTCAATCTTAAGCTAAACGTCGCTCTTCACGCGGCGTTTTTTCATAGCGTTTTTTGTAGCAGCGCGCAAAATACGATGTAGAACTGAACCCACAAGCGGTGCTGATTTGAGTGATGGACAGCATGGTTTGCAACAACAAATGTTGAGCGCGTTCTAAGCGCAATTGAAGGTAGTAATTGCCTGGTTTGTCTTGCAAGTATTGCAAAAATAACCTTTCCATCTGCCTGACCGATAACCCTACTTGCTCGCCAATTTCATAGCACTTTAGCGGCTCTTCCATGTTGGCTTCCATGATCTCTACAGCGTCGAGCAGGCGCGGGTGGCGGATGTTGTGCTTACGGATTAACGACATCCGCTGTTTATCATGCGCGGGTCGAATCGCAGGGTGAATGCATTGCTCTGCCACTTGATTCGCCAAGTCACTCCCATGTTGGTTTGTAATTAAATGAAGCATCATATCCAAACCGGCTAAGCCGCCCGAACAAGTTGGTGTGCGTGGGTCGAATTCGTACAACTCACTGGTCACGTTAATGTTTGGAAACTCCTCTGCCAGGCTGTTGGCGGACTCCCAATGCACGGTACACGTTTTGTTTTTTAATAGGCCCGCTTTTGCTAACAACACGCTACCTGTCGAAGTCGAGCCCACGGCGATGCCTTGACGAAGCGCTTGCTTTAACCACTGATTCACCGAGCCACTCGCAGCAGCAACGTGGGCGCCAATACCTGCCACAACCAGCAGCAAGTCTAAATGAGCAATGTTGTTGACTGACTGTGTTGGCGAGAATGAAACGCCATTACTGGCCGATACTTCTTTATCTTCGAATCCATAAATATCCCACTGATACAAATCGCAACCAGCGAGGCGGTTGGCCATTCGAAGAGGTTCGATAACCGCCGAAAAAGAGAGCATCGAAAAATCAGGAATAAGGAAAAAACCAATGCGATACGTGTGTGTCGTTTTCATTCTCTGTGGTCACCAAGTGGGCAGTTCATCTATGTCGTATTTCTGGATAAGAATGTCGCAATTGTTAAATTATTGCTATCAAAATTCGAACATGATGTGACTTAAGACAAGGAGTTCTTTGTCGAGCATACACATTCATTTGGACGAGATAATTATGATTGAACAAAAAGCCCCAGTAATTAGTGATGGTCTACGCCTTGATGGCGCTTTCTTTACTGACGAGAACGTTAACAACCCAGACTTACCGATCGTTATTGTCTGCTCAGGCTTTACTGGGCAAAAAAATATTCACCCAGAGCGTTACGCGAGAGCCTTAACTGCGAGGGGCTTTACAGTATTCGGATTTGACTACCGTGGCTTTGGTGAATCTGAGGGTATTCGTGAGCGAGTTATCCTAGATGAACAAGTACGTGACATCGCGAACGCGGTTGCGGTTGTGAAACAGCGCGCTAACGAGGAAGGGCGCAAAGTCGTACTGGCTGGCTGGGGCATGGCGGGGGGATTAATTCTTGATGCTTACCGCGTTTGCCAAGATGGGATTGATGGCCTTATCTCCATGAACGGCTTTTATGATGCGGTACGTGTTCAGGTTGCTCAACGTGGTGAGCACGGTTGGAAAGCGTTCCGTCAATTTATGTTAGAAGAGCGTACACGTCTTGCTCTTGGTGGAGAAAAGCAGGGGATTGATCCATTTGAAATCTACCCGCTTGACCCAGTAAGCCGCGAATATGTATTCACTGAACTGGTCAAAGCGCCGGGCTACGGCGTGACATCTGATCTGGATTTTGCGGATTCTCTCATCAATTTCAAACCGGAAGCCCTACTGGACGAGCGATTTGCAGACGCGCCAATCTTGATTGCGCACGGTGCAGAAAACGACCTTCACCCAGTGACCGAAGCAAAGTCGCTGTACGCGAAATACCCTGGGCCGAAATCTCTATTCTTACTGCCTGAAGGTGGTCACACCGAATGGATGTTGGACGACGATCCTAAGTTTATTCAGTTCTCTGGCGTGATCGCGAACTGGCTGAGTGAGAACTTTAGTTAAGTCTTCAAGAGGTGCTTTCGTTTATGGCACCTCTACCTTTCTGACAGGATGATTTTCGATGAGCATAATTCCATTTTGTGAAGCGGCGGACCCATTGGTACATAAACCAACAATCGCGATTCCTGAAGACGCGGTTGATTGTCACGCCCACGTTTTTTCTTCACGTTATCCGTACTGTGAAACGCGAACCTACACGCCACCTGATGCCAGCGTCGGCGCGTACCTGCATTTGCACCAGCAATTAGGCATCCGTCATGGCGTGCTGGTTCAGCCGAGTGTGTATGGCAATGACAACCAGTTGCATCTTGATACATTACGGTATTTACGCCAGCAAGGTTACGACTACAAAGGCGTCGCGGTCGTGGATGCGGATGTGTCTGAGCAAACGCTTGATGAGCTACAAGAAGCCGGATTTTGTGGGGTGCGGATGAATTTGCTGTTTAAAGGTGGTATTAAGTGGCGTGATGTTGAACGTTTAGCGGCTCGCCTTGCAGAGCGACACTGGCACCTTCAATGCTTAATTGATGTTTCGCAGTTTGATGACTTATATCAGCGATTAAGGGCTTTACCTGTGCCCGTAGTGATTGATCATCTTGGACATATGCCAACAAACAAGCTGATTTCTCATCCTGGTTTTCAAACCTTATTGAAGCTTAAGGCCGAAGGGAAAGTGTGGACAAAACTGTCGGCTCCGTATCGTTTGTCGCCTCAATCGCCGCCTTATGATGACGTTTCTCCATTTGCTCAAGCTTTGTTAGAAGCGAATGAAGAGCAATGTGTCTGGGGTTCGGATTGGCCTCACCCATGTTTTGCTGCTGAGATGCCAAATGATGGCCAGTTGTTAGATACCTTGTGGCACTGGACGCAAGATACGACACTGTTTAGCAAGATTCTGGTCGATAACCCCAAGCGCCTCTACCGCTTTTAACTCCACATTCATGTTATGAACCTAAAAAGACAACCGTAAGGCACTGATTCAAATTATGCTTCCTGCCCTTCCGCTACAGGTTTCCTCTGATCCTGTGGTTATCAAGTTCTTTAACACCCTTAAACAGCTTGGTTTCAAGGGGGATACTGATGCTCGCTATACCACTCGATTGAGTATGGCGACTGACAACAGCGTCTACCAGCAACTTCCGTTGTCGGTCGTCTTTCCTGCCAACCATCATGATGTGGTAATACTTGGCAAGGTCAGTGCTCGTGATGAATTTAAACACCTGACCTTTTCGCCCAGAGGAGGCGGAACGGGCACCAACGGACAATCATTGAACTCGGGGATCGTGGTTGATCTGTCTCGCTATATGAATCGAGTGTTAGAGATCAACGAGCAGGAAGGCTGGGTGAGAGTGGAAACTGGGATAGTTAAAGATCAACTCAACGACATCGTTCGCCCTTATGGTTATTTCTTCTCGCCAGATCTGTCGACCAGCAACCGCGCAACATTAGGTGGGATGATTAATACTGATGCATCAGGCCAAGGCTCTTTGCAATATGGTAAAACCTCGGATCATGTGTTGGAGCTCAAAGCCGTATTGGCGGATGGTTCGGTTCTCGATACCGAAGCAATTCAACAAAACAAATGGTTAAACAGTGATGTAGTATCGCGAGCGTTAAAAATTACGGAGGAAGTTTGTCGAGACAAGCGTCAACAGATTCTGGATAAGTTTCCTCCTCTGAATCGATTTCTTACTGGTTATGACCTAAAAAACGCCATCAACGACAAGAGTGAAGAGTTTGATGTCACGAGAATATTATGTGGCTCTGAAGGTACGTTAGCTTTTATCACTGAAGCCAAGCTCAATCTTACGCGAATACCTACCACGCGACTATTAGTGAACGTTAAATACGATAGTTTTGACTCTGCGCTACGAAATGCGCCCTTGATGGTCGAAGCAGAGGCGCTATCGGTTGAGACGGTTGATGCAAAGGTACTCAATCTTGCAAGAGAAGATATTGTCTGGCACTCGGTAAAACATGCGATCTCAGATGTACAGGGCAAAGAGATGCAAGGGATTAACTTTGTCGAGTTCGCAGGCAGTCAAAGCGATGATATTGAGGATAAAGTTGAACGCTTACTTTTAATTCTTGATAAAGAAATCGTTCATCGACGCAGTGGTATCATCGGCTATCAAGTCTGTCGCGACCCCAAAGACATCCAAGCTATTTATGGAATGCGCAAGAAAGCGGTTGGGCTGCTTGGCGCGACTAAAGGTCAGGCAAAGCCGATTGCATTCGCGGAAGATACCTGTGTGCCGCCTGAAAATTTAGCGGACTTTATCGCGGAATTTCGTACGTTGCTAGACCGCAATAACCTGCATTATGGCATGTTTGGGCATGTGGATGCTGGCGTTCTTCACGTGCGTCCGGCGCTCGATATGTGTGACCCTGAGCAAGAAGCGTTGATGCATCAACTGTCCGATGATGTGGTCGCATTGGTGGCAAAATACGATGGTTTAATGTGGGGGGAGCACGGTAAAGGATATCGCTCAGAATATGGACCAGCCTTCTTTGGTGATGAGCTCTTTACTGAATTAAGGCGTATTAAAGCGGCGTTTGACCCCGACAATAAAATGAATCCGGGGAAGATTTGCACACCACTGAATAGCGACGCTGAAATGGTAAAAGTCACAGCGACCAAGCGTGGCTACTATGATCGTCAGATCCCCGTAGCAGTCCGAGAGTCGCTTAAGCCCGTGCTGTCTTGCAATGGCAATGGGCTGTGTTTTAATTACGATGCTGATAGCCCAATGTGTCCATCATTTAAAGTAACAGCCGATCGTCGCCACTCTCCGAAAGGGAGGGCTGGGATAATGCGTGAATGGCTGCGTCGCCTTAATGACAGTGGCTTCGATTTGCTCGCTAACGAACAGCAACTTCTCAATCAAACGTTATCGGTTAAGCTTTTGGCTCAGAAGCTGAGTCAACTGATATCTCGCCCTGCATCTGATGACCTATCGCATGAAGTTTATGAGGTGATGAATGGCTGTCTAGCGTGCAAAGCGTGTGCGAGTCAGTGTCCTGTTAAAGTTGATGTGCCTGATTTTAGAGCGCGTTTTTTACACCTCTATCACTCACGTTATCGCAGACCTCTGCGCGACTATCTGGTGTCGAATATTGAGCAACTGCTGCCGATTATGGCAAAAGCTCCCAAGCTGGTTAATCGAATCGCATCTAGTAGGCCTGTTACGCAAGTATTAGAGACATCCATCGGTTTTATTGATTCGCCAGTGCTATCGATCCCTACGTTGCAAAGTCGATGTCAGGCACTTGGCGTGAGCCCGTTTGACTTTGTGTATCTAGAATCGCTTTCCCCAGAAGTTAAGCAAAATTACGTCTTGATTGTTCAAGATCCATTTACCAGCTTTTATGAAGCCGAGTTGGTTGCGGATTTTATTCAGTTATTGCAGCGGTTAGGGAAACATCCTGTTGTTCTGCCTTTCAAACCTAATGGGAAAGCTCAACATGTAAAAGGTTTCCTTAAGAAATTCGCCAGAAATGCACAAAACACTTCGGATTTTCTCAACCAAGTTGCTAAGCTTGAAATTCCTATGATCGGTGTCGATGCGGCCTTAGTTCTTTGTTATCGTGATGAGTACCATCAGGCTCTAAAAGAGAAGCGAGGCGAATTTACAGTTTATACGGCTCATGAGTGGTTGGTGGATACACTTAATGAATGGCCGCCAGTACGTGTATCGGATGAAGAGCCTTGGTATTTGATGGCGCATTGCACAGAAAAGACCAAAATACCGGAGACTGAGAAATCTTGGCAGTCTATTTTTCAGCACTTTGGCTTAAATCTGCAAGTCATACCTACGGGATGTTGTGGCATGGCTGGGACATTCGGACATGAAGTGGATAAGAAAAGTACGTCTGAAGCTATATATCAGCTTAGTTGGAAACCGAATATAAAGAACCTGCCCACTGAGCGTGTGTTAGCCACGGGGTACTCCTGCCGCAGTCAAGTTAAGCGTTTTGAAGGAGAGGTAGTTCGACACCCCGTACAGGTTTTAGCCAGTTTGCTTGCTGTATAGAATGCTAAAGTAATTTAGTATGCGAAAAGGCTTGCCTTAAGACTTTGCCTGCATTTAATGTATCTAGAAGCAGAACTTCAATCTGCGTGACAACAATACAGGAGAGGATCGGGCTTTCACTTTTTCGCTCGACACAAACCCCTTTCAAATTTACACAATAGCGCAGTAAAACTCTCTTGCTGCGCTATTGTGTGTTCCATATTTTGTGAGTACTTATGTTTAACTCAGAACGCAAAGCGACGGTTATTCTGGTTGCGACGACGATGATCGCGGCACTTGGCTGGATATTCTCTAAGGAAACAATACAGGGCTTACCACCTTTTGGCTTTATCGGGGCGCGATTTACTATTGCATCGCTCTGTCTGTTGCCGTTGTGCTATCGACCTTTGCTGAAAGCGAATTTGAGAGATGTGCTTTCTGCTGGTGGTGTCGGGCTCCTGTTAGGCAGTGCCGTTATGACATGGATTTACGCCATTTCTATCAGTGATACTCTCGGGGAAGGCGCATTTATCATGAGCCTTTCCATGCTGTTTGTGCCGATTGTTGCATGGGTTATGTTTCGTCAACGACCACAACGAATTTTCTGGCTTTCTTTGCCTATCGCTGTATTAGGTCTTGCTTGTCTTTCTTTAGTTGGTGGCTGGAAACAATCGGCCAGTCAATTTTGGTTTCTTGGGGCGGCACTGGTTCTTGCGCTTCACTTTAATGTGAACAGTAAATATTCTCAAAAATTGCCTGTGTTGCTGCTTACTTGCGTGCAGCTTTTTTCTGCTGGTTGTTTAGGTTTGTTGGTTTCTTTCTTTATGGAGTCTTTTCCGGCAGAGGTTGACTCCTCCATTTGGTGGTGGTTCGCGTTGAGCACTTTGCTAGCGACGAGCTTGCGTTACGTAATGCAAACCATGGGGCAAAAATTTGTTCAGGCAGGTAATGCTGCCTTGATCATGATATTAGAGCCAGTTTGGACCGTCATTCTAAGCGTGCTGTGGTATGGCGAAGTGCTAACGGCAAATAAGCTAGTAGGCTGTGTGCTTATCTTATTCTCTCTAATTATTTATCGTACTGGCGGGCGGTTTCGCTTCCCTACTCGAAAGTAGAGCAAATTAACTTGGGTTGGGAGAATTTGAGGTGCCGGATGGCCTTCTACGAAAGTGATAATACGCGGTTACGCAATGCTAATGACACTTTTGATGTAGGCTGCCGACCCAGCTCTTCGCTGATCATCCAGCCAGCTTTAGCCAGTAGCTCTAAGTCGATCCCCGTTTCGATCCCTAATCCTTGGCATAAATACAGTACATCCTCCGTCGCGACATTCCCCGAGGCACCATGAGCGTATGGGCATCCACCCAGCCCAGCTACACTGCTATCGATGGTATTGATGCCCATACTCAATGCTTGATGAATATTGGCGAGTGCTTGTCCCCATGTATCGTGGAAATGGACAGCAAGCTGGGGAAGAGGTGCAACCAACATGACGGCTTCCAGCATAGCAGCAATTCGATTTGGCGTGCCTGTGCCGATGGTATCGCCTAAGGATACTTCATAGCACCCTAAATCGATGAGCGATTTGGTCACGCTCGCCACCTGCCTAGGGTCTGTCGGACCGTCGTAAGGGCAATCGGCAACGCAGGATAGATAACCTCGAACAGGGATGCCGTGTTTGGTGGCTAATCGCATTACAGGCTCGAAGCGAGTTAAACTTTCTGCAATCGAGCAATTGATATTGTGTTGGCAGAATCCTTCTGATGATGAAGTGAAAATTGCGACCTGATTGGCACCAGCCTCCAAGGCTTGTTCGAAGCCTTTTAGGTTTGGTGTCAGGGCAGAATAAGTAACATGATTTCGCCTTGTTATTGCTTTCATGACCTCTGTTGAGTCCTCCATTTGTGGCACCCATTTGGGCGAAACAAAAGAGCCCGCCTCAATATGCGTTAGCCCAGTATCAGAGAGTAAGTTGATCAACCGGATTTTAGTCTGGGTCGCAACAGGAGACTCATTTTGCAACCCATCTCGTGGACCTACTTCGACAATATTTACTTTGGAAGGCAGCATTACTTGTCCTGTGATTTGGTGATCCAACTTGGGCTTCGTTTTTCAAGAAACGCTTGCAAGCCATCTTGGCCTTGTGGCGATACCCTAATGTCCGCAATGAGCTTGCTGGTATAGTGAATCAGTTGTTGATCGATGGGGTTTTGATGACATTGGTGACAGAGCGTTTTTGCTTTACGCATCGCATCTGGGCTATTAAGTAGTAACGTCTTGATCACGCTATCGACCGCACTTTCAAGTTGTTTGGCTTCTTTCACTTCATGTACAATACCAAACCGTTCGGCATCCTCGGCTGAAATGACTTCACCACTTAAGATATAGCGTCTAGCTTGTCGATTCCCCATCGCGCGCATGACGTAAGGCGCAATGGTTGCCGGAACTAAACCAAGCTTAACTTCACTTAAGCAAAAGTTAGCACATTGGCTCGCGATGGCGATATCACTGCAACAAATCAATCCCAGCGCGCCGCCGTAAGCGGAGCCTTGTACAACCGCGATGGTGGGTTGAGGGAACGAATCTAGTGTTTCCATGAGTCTTGCCAAGTTTTGGGCATCAACGAAATTATCTTGCCTCGTGCTGTCGGCCATCGACTGCATCCAATTCAGGTCGGCCCCGGATGAAAAGTGCTTGCCGTTACTTTTTAATACCAAGCATCGCACATCCGTTCGTAAAGCGAGATAATCTAGGCGGTGGATCAGCAAGTCGATCGTACAAGCGTCAAAAGCATTGTGCTTGGCTGTTCTGTTTAGAGTGATGGTTGCTACGCCATTGTCATCGACATGCCAAAGAACATCATCTTGCCTTTGGGCGTTGGGAATAATGCTTGGTTGCATTTCCTGCATACTTACTTCCTTAATTCATCTTTGGATGTTTACATTCTGAAGACGCCAAACTCGCTATCAGGAATGGGGGCGTTTAATGCTGCCATTAACGCTTGACTCAACACCTGACGCGTTTTTTTAGGGTCAATAATTCCGTCATCCCATAGCCGAGCGCTCGCAAAATAGGGATGTCCTTGTGTTTCATACAAGTCTATGATCGATTCTCTAAAAGTGTGTTCTTCTTGCTCTGACCACGCTTCTCCCTGGCGTTCCTTCGCGTCTTTTCGAACTTGTGTTAAGACGCCTGCCGCTTGTTCTCCGCCCATCACAGAAATACGAGCGTTCGGCCACATCCACATCATGGTTGGATCATAAGCTCGGCCGCACATGCCATAATTGCCAGCGCCGTACGATCCACCGATGATCACGGTAAACTTCGGTACGTCAGCACAAGCGACGGCCATCACCAGCTTGGCGCCATGTTTTGCGATGCCTTCTTCTTCCACCTTTTTCCCGACCATAAATCCGGTAATGTTTTGGAGAAAGAGAAGCGGTGTTTTCCGTTTGGCGCAAAGTTCAATAAAGTGCGCGCCTTTTTGTGCCGATTCAGAAAACAAGATGCCGTTGTTTGCCACAATGCCGATCAAGTGTCCGTGAATGCGAGCAAAGCCACACACTAACGTTCTGCCGTACAAGGCTTTGAATTCGTCAAAATCAGAATCATCGACGATGCGGGCAATGACTTCTCGAACGTCGAATGATAGTCGTAAGTTGGCATTCACGATTCCGTAGATTTCTTCAGCATCGTAGCGGGGAGGTAGCACGGTGTTTTCCGGCTTAATCGGTTTCGCTCTATTGGCATTGGCATTGGCATTGGCAATGGCTTCTCGGGCAAGCATTAGGGCATGCTCATCATTTTCAGCGTAATAATCAGCAACACCAGATTTACGACAATGCACGTCTGCACCGCCGAGCTCTTCACCCGTCACGACTTCGCCAGTGGCCGCTTTAACTAGAGGCGGTCCCGCCAAAAATATGGTGCCTTGCTCTTTGACCATAATGGACACATCCGCCATGGCAGGAACATATGCGCCCCCAGCAGTGCAAAGCCCCATCACAACAGCAACCTGAGGGATGCCTTTTGCTGACATCCTCGCTTGGTTAAAGAAAATGCGACCAAAGTGTTCTTTGTCGGGGAAGACGTCGGACTGATGAGGGAGATTTGCGCCACCGGAGTCCACCAAGTATACGCAGGGGAGTTGGCAACGTTGGGCTATCTCTTGCGCTCTAAGGTGTTTTTTTACCGTGAGTGGGTAGTAGGTTCCGCCTTTTACCGAAGCATCGTTGGCGATGACCATACATTGAATCCCCGCTATGAAACCAATGCCGGCGATAACGCCAGCGCAGGGGATGGATTCGTCATACACTTGCCAGGCGGCAAACTGGCTGATTTCAAGAAAGTCAGTGTTGTCATCAAGCAAGCGCGCGATGCGTTCTCGGGCGGGGAGTTTTCCTTTTTGCCTCTGGTGCTGAATGGCTTTTTCACCGCCTCCCTGTTTGATGGTCTCGATGTGTTGATTCAGTTGAGTGACCAACGTTTCCATCGCAGCTTTATTGGAAAGAAATAACTCGTCAGTTGGCTTAGTTTTACTTTTGATAATGGCCATAATGACTTCCTTGTCGTATGTTCCCTTAGCGAGATTCTTCGAACAGTTCTCGGCCTATTAACATGCGGCGAATCTCTGAGGTACCCGCGCCGATTTCATAAAGCTTTGCATCACGTAGCAAACGACCAGCAGGGTATTCATTGATGTAGCCATTCCCACCGAGCAACTGTATTGCATCAAGTGCCATTTGTGTGGCGAGTTCTGCACTGTACAGAATCGCTCCTGCGGCATCTTTGCGTGTTGCGTTACCTCGATCACAAGCCGCTGCGACGGTATATACATACGCTTTTGCTGCACTCATTCGAGAGTACATATCGGCGATCTTGCCCTGAACTAACTGAAACTCGCCAATGGATTTTCCAAACTGCTCTCGTTCATGTACGTACGGGACCACAATGTCCATGCAAGCTTGCATTATCCCGAGTGGTCCGGCAGCGAGGACGACGCGCTCGTAATCTAGTCCACTCATTAACACCTCGACGCCTTGATTCAGCTCGCCAAGAATATTCTCTTTCGGCACTACGCAATTGTTAAATACAAGTTCGCAAGTGTTCGAGCCTCTCATACCTAGTTTGTCCAGCTTTTGAGCATGGCTGAAACCTTCGACGTTGCGTTCAACAATGAATGCGGTAATACCTCGTGAACCTGCGCTGACATCCGTTTTAGCGTAAAGCACTACTATGTCAGCGTCGGGACCGTTGGTGATCCACATTTTGTTGCCATTCAGTACAAAATGGTCGCCCTTGTTCTCCGCTTTCAGTTGCATGCTTATCACGTCTGAACCTGCATTGGGCTCACTCATAGCTAGAGCGCCAACGTGCGTACCATCGATGAGTTTGGGAAGGTATTTCTTGCGTTGAGAAGGCGTGCCATTGCGGAAGATCTGATTGACGCACAGGTTAGAATGAGCGCCGTAGCTTAAAGCGACGGAGGCAGAGGCTCGGCTGATCTCTTCCATCGCTACAACGTGAGCAAGGTATCCCATGCCTGCACCACCAAGTTCTTCATCGACGGTGACACCAAGCAACCCCATATCTCCAAACAAAGGCCACAAATGCTTCGGAAACTGGTTATCGCGGTCTATATCTGCGGCGATGGGAGCAATATGTTCCGTAGCAAAGGCATTAACGTGGTCTCGGAGCATATCGATGGTATCACCAAGTCCGAAATTGAGTGGGGTATAGGTGCTTTTCATAACGTCTCCCGATATCAGAGGTAAGGTGGAAAAGCCGATTGCAGTGTCGCTATTTGAGTATAGCGGTTATGTCTCTTTGCTTTTGAGTGTTTGAATACAGCGTTCTTTAGCGGCATTCAACTCTGCCATTACGACGCTGATGTCATTGAGTTGCTGTTGTAGGACTGCTTGTTTCTCTTCAATGATATTGAGCATTTTCAATAACTGTCCTTCGGTTTGTTGCATGTCATAGAGCTCGAAAAGTTCACGAATTTCTGCCAGTGAAAAACCGAGCCGTTTCCCTCTCAAAATCAGTTTGAGGCGAATTCTATCTCTGCGTTGATAAACGCGCATGTTGCCTTTTCGCTCTGGTTCAATCAGACCTACGTCCTCATAAAACCGGATACTGCGAGTGGTAATATCAAACTCCTTGGCGAGGTCACTGATCTTGTATTTTTCCATAACATACTTACCTCGAATAAAAATCCAGTTTCTGGAAATCGAACCTTCAACGGAAAGGCCGAACGCAAATTTTGAAAGATAAACGCCTACTTGGTGTGTTTTTTCATCTCATTGTAAAGGCTAGTGCTATGCTTACGTAAACGTCAAGAAATCGCAGTATGAAAGTTTGTCAGTGAGAAAGGGCGACAAAGACTGGCGTAGCACTTGGTAAGCAATGTCATGCAAGGGCGTTATCAGTCAGTCTAGTGTTCACATATACCTCAAGGGAATGCGAATCATGGAAAAAGACATCTGGATTGTCAGCGCGAAGAGAACGCCGATCGGGCGCTTTCAAGGAAAGTTGCAAACTTACTCCGCTCCCCAATTAGGCGCACTGGCGATCAAGGCCGCAATGCACGAAGTGAATGTGACATCTGTAGATGAAGTCTTCATGGGATGTGTGCTCCCTGCGGGTTGTGGGCAAGCCCCGGCGAGACAAGCGGCAATTGGTGCGGATTTACCCATGAGTGTAGGGTGCACGACTATCAATAAAGTGTGTGGTTCCGGCATGAAGAGCGTCATGTTGGCGCACGATCTTATCAAAGCTGGAACGATTCGAACGGCCATTGCTGGTGGTATGGAGAGTATGACCAATGCGCCGTATTTATTGAAAGAGGCGAGAAAGGGAATGCGCATGGGCCACCAGTCGACGTATGACCACATGTTTCTCGATGGATTGCAAGATGCGTACGAAGGGCACTTAATGGGTGTTTATGCTCAGCACGTCGCAGACAGGCTTAAGTTTACCAGAGAGCAAATGGACGAATGGGCAGTGATGTCGGCAAAACGTGCGTTGGAAGCTCAAGAGCGAGGCTTATTTTCCGACGAGCTCTCACCGATTGAACTCAACACCAAGTCAGAACAAGGAACGCTGGATTACGATGAGCACCCGCGCTCGGTTGATCTGGATAAAATCCCTCAACTCAAACCTGCATTTGATAAAAAAGGCACGGTGACCGCTGCTAATTCGAGTGCGATTTCCGATGGCGCTGCAGCGCTTGTTCTAATGGATGAAGAGACTGCGATCCACCAAGGTCTTGAGCCACTCGCCGTTATCAAGTCTCACGCCACACACGCCAGAAAACCTGCTGAATATACTTTGGCTCCCGTTTATGCGATTGAACAGTTGTTGTCCCAGTTGGATTGGTCAATTGACGAAGTGGATCTGTGGGAAATCAATGAAGCCTTTGCTGTCGTGACACAAATCGCGGTAGCAGAACTTGGGCTTGATATGAGCAAAGTCAATATTAAAGGCGGAGCGTGTGCACTCGGGCATCCGATAGGCGCAAGTGGCGCACGAATTCTGGTGACATTGATTCATAGTTTGCGTCAGCTACAAGCTTTAGGTACCGACGGTGATCTAGACGCCAAAAAAGTGATGCGGGGTGTTGCGTCACTTTGTATCGGTGGTGGAGAAGCCACGGCGATAGGCATTGAAATACCGCTTTAATTGAAATCAGAAAGGAGTAAATGATGACTCGTTTGGTTCCCTTGTTTATTGGTGGCGAGTTTCGTGAATCTCAAACATCGGATTGGGTTGAGGTAACCAATCCCGCCACTAATGATGTCATTGCGTACGTTCCATGTTCCACAGAGCACGAGATGGAAGCCGCCATTGATAATGCGAAAGAGACATTCCAATCCTGGAAGGAAGTGGCAATATCCGAGCGTGCCCGAGTTATGCTGCGTTATCAGCACTTGCTCAAAGAGCATCATGATGAGCTTGCCACACTGCTTTCTCATGAGACGGGTAAGATTTTAGCGGATGCCAAAGGCGATGTGTGGCGTGGTATCGAGGTGGTTGAACAGGCGGCGGCAAACATTGCTAGCAACATGATGGGAGAAACCGTCGAAAACGTTGCCACGGATATTGATAGTTACTCAATGATTCAGCCCTTAGGTGTGTGTTGTGGGATCACGCCGTTTAACTTTCCAGCCATGATTCCGTTGTGGATGTTCCCAATCGCTATCGCTGCGGGCAATACGTTTGTGCTCAAACCCTCCGAACAAGTGCCATTGACCTCTATTCGTTTAGCCGAACTATTTGAGCAAGCCGGCGCGCCAAAAGGGGTGTTGCAGATTGTTCATGGCCGCAAAGAGCAAGTCGACTTTCTTCTGGCTCATCCTGATATTCGAGCGGTGTCATTTGTTGGCTCGGTTCCCGTTGCCCGTTATATCTACACCACAGGGACTAAACATTTTAAACGTGTTCAAGCTTTTGCTGGTGCAAAGAATCACATGGTGATCATGCCTGATGCAAACAAAGATCAAGTGGTGAATAACCTAATCGGAGCCTCCGTTGGGGCTGCGGGGCAACGCTGTATGGCAATTTCTGTTGCGGTATTTGTCGGCGATTCAAAACAATGGATTGCAGACCTGAAACTGGCGATGGCGAAAGTACACCCAGGGCCTTGGGATGATGAACAGGCTGCTTATGGCCCACTCATCAGTGAACAAGCTAAACAACGCGTATTGGACCTAATTGAAGATGGCAAGCAGCAGGGCGCAGTGTGTGAACTGGATGGCAGTCAGTGTGAAGTGGAAGGCTTTCCCGATGGAAACTGGATTGGCCCAACCTTGTTTAGCGGTGTAACAGCGAATATGTCGATTTACACCCAAGAGATATTTGGCCCCGTTTTGGTTTGCATGGAAGTGGATACGTTACAAGAAGCCATTGAGTTAGTGAATCGCAACCCATACGGGAACGGCACTTCCATTTTTACGGCTAATGGCGCTGCTGCGAGAAAATATCAGCATGACATTCAAGTCGGTCAGGTTGGGATCAATGTGCCTATTCCAGTCCCTTTACCATTTTTCTCCTTTACTGGTTGGAGAGGCAGTTTCTATGGTGATTTACATGCGTATGGTAAACAAGCGGTACGTTTTTATACCGAGACTAAAACGGTGACGGCACGTTGGTTTGATGACGATATTCCAACGGGGCCCAATCTGACCATCCAACTGCGCTGAGTGAATAAAAGGAGCTTTTATGGACTTTGAACTTAATGAAGATCAACGTGCATTTGCCGATACCGCTCAACAATTTGTCGATGAGCGTTTAGCACCGATGGCGGCGGAGTGGGATGAAAAGCAGATCTTCCCCAAAGACGTATTGAGAGAGGCGGGGGAACTGGGGTTTCTCAGTCTCTACACACCAGAAGAACATGGCGGCTTAGGGTTAAGCCGTTTGGATGCGTCAATTATCTTTGAACAACTCTCAATGGGCTGTACGTCGACGACCGCTTTCATGACTATCCACAATATGGTGAGTTGGATGATCGCGAGTTTCTCGAACGAAGAAGTGAGAGCCAAATATTGCTCTAAGCTGGTCTCTGGCGAGTGGTTGGGTTCATATTGCTTAACCGAGCCTAATGCGGGATCGGATGCCGCTTCGTTGGCCACAACTGCGAGCAAAAAAGGTGATACTTACGTGCTGAATGGCGGCAAAACCTTTATCTCTGGCGCAGGAGAGACAGATGTTTTGGTCGTGATGGCGCGAACCGGAGAAGCGGGTGCCAAAGGCGTGTCCGCATTTGTTGTCCCTGCTCACGCAGATGGCATCAGCTATGGGCGCAAAGAACCCAAAATGGGTTGGAACAGCCAGCCAACACGAGCGGTTACTTTTGAAAATGTCGTTATTCCAGCTAGCCATTTACTGGGCGAAGAAGGGCAAGGTTTTGTTTTTGCGATGAAAGGGCTTGATGGAGGGCGTATAAATATTGCGACCTGTTCCGTCGGTACGGCTCAACAGGCCCTTGAACAGGCGACACAATATATTCAGGAGCGTAAGCAGTTCGGCAAACCGCTTGCGCAGTTTCAAGCCTTACAATTCAAATTGGCAGACATGGCAACAGAGCTAGTGGCTGCGCGGCAGTTAGTGCGCTATGCCGCCAGCAAGCTCGACCGAAATGATCCGGATGCCACGGCTTATTGCGCTATGGCAAAACGGTTTGCAACCGATGTGGGCTTTCAGGTTTGCGACCACGCGCTGCAGCTTTATGGCGGCTATGGTTACATCAAAGAGTATCCAATGGAGCGTCATTTCAGAGATGTACGTGTGCATCAAATTCTGGAGGGAACGAACGAAATTATGCGTTTGATCATCGCACGTCGTTTGCTCTCTGAGGAGTCGGCTTTGCTTTAGCAAAGTATGGTATTTGCTCATTGAGAAAGGATTCAGATATGCCATTAACCCAAGAAGCCATTCAACATACGATCACTAATCACGTTGCGGTGGTGACGATGAACAACCCGCCAGCCAATACGTGGACAGCAGAGAGCCTCAAGGTACTGAAGTCGCTGATACTCACACTTAACAATGATAAGCAGGTCTACGCACTGGTTTTAACCGGCAGTGGAGAAAAGTTTTTCTCTGCTGGTGCAGATCTCAAGCTATTTTCTGACGGTGACAAAGCGGTTGCGTTAGACATGGCGCGATGCTTTGGTGAAGCCTTTGAAACGCTCTCGGAATTCCGTGGTGTTTCCATTGCCGCTATTAATGGTTACGCCATGGGTGGAGGGTTAGAAGTGGCATTAGCTTGTGATATTCGAGTAGTTGAAGAGCAAGCGGTACTTGCTTTACCTGAAGCCAAAGTCGGACTTTTGCCCTGCGCTGGCGGTACCCAAAACCTCACAGCGTTAGTAGGGGAAGGCTGGGCAAAGCGTATCATTTTATGTGGAGAGCAAGTCAGCGCTTACAAAGCAAAAGAACTAGGCCTAGTTGAGGAGCTGGTTCCCAAAGGTGAAGCTTTAAGTAAAGCGCTGGAACTTGCTGAATCTGTTGCGAACCAGTCACCATCTTCTGTCGCCGCATGTAAGGCGCTCATTCAAAATATGCGCTCTGCGCCACTTAAGCACGGCTTCATGAAAGAGCGAGAGTTGTTTCTGAATCTCTTTGATACGGAAGATCAAGTTGAGGGTGTTCGCGCCTTTTTAGAAAAACGCCCACCGCAATGGAAAAACCGATAGGAGGCCACATGGCAGGGATGGTAACCATCAGTGAAATAGAGTGCTTAGATGGCGTGCACCGCATTGGTATCGCAACGTTAGACAACACCGCTTCATTGAATGCATTGACGTATGACATGTTAGTCCAACTTAACGATCAGCTTATCAAGTGGCAAGACGATCCGCATGTGACTTGTGTGGTACTCACTGGCGCTGGAGAAAAAGCATTCTGTGCTGGTGGTGATGTTCGAGCTATGTATCACGTCATGCATAACGAGAGTAAAGAAAAAATCGTAGAGTTCTGTACGAACTATTTCTCGTTGGAGTATGAGTGTGACTATCTCATTCACACTTACAACAAACCCATTATCGGTTGGGGAGAAGGTATTGTCATGGGCGGTGGGATGGGGCTTTTTATGGGAACCAGCCATAAAGTTGTGACAACAACATCACGCCTTGCTATGCCAGAAATCAATATTGGACTGTATCCTGATGTGGGAGGTACGTGGTTTTTAAGCCAGATAGATCCGCAAGTGGGTTTATTCCTCGGATTGACAGGCTCCATGGTGAATTCAAGTGACGCTGTCACTATTGGTTTGGCCGATTGGTTACTGTTGGAAGAGCAGTATCCCACCTTACTGGATGAGCTAAAGCGGCTCCAGTGGGGCAAAGAAGATGCGAAAGAGTTGGTAACTGCGCTACTACAATTAATGGAAGAACAGGTTATTGATAGCAAACCAACCACGCAAATTTGTCCATACTTAGATCAGATAGAGGAAGCGTGCAAAGGCTTTGATCTTAATGCGATAGCACAGCGAATCATGGCTATCGAAGGGAATAGCCAGTGGATAGAAAACGCGAAACAAACGTTCGCATCGGGCAGTCCGATCACCGCGCATATTTGCTTCAGACAAGTGAAAGAATACCACAGCTTACCGCTTGCAGATTGCTTCCGCTTGGAGCTGAGTTTATCGATTCGCAGCGCCTTATTAGGTGAGTTTAAAGAGGGCGTCCGTTCTCGGCTCATTGACCGGGATGGCGAGCCGAGCTGGATATTTAACAGTGTCAGTGAAGTCGATGAAGATGTTATCGATACTTTGTTTACCTCGCTTTGGTCAGATAACGAGCATCCGCTTGCTAATTTGGGTGAACAAACACTAGGTCAATAAGGAGAATGATCATGAGTACCATCGCATTTATCGGTTTAGGAAGAATGGGGCATCCTATGGCGCAAAACTTACTCGCGTCTGGATTTAACGTGCAAGTATTCGATGTCGATAGCGAAGCCGCAAAGCAACTAGTACCTTTTGGTGCGGTAGTGGCGAGCTCTATCGAAGAGGTAGTAGATGGTGCTAGCACAGTCATCACGATGCTACCAGCAGGGTCTCACGTTCGTTCCGTGTATCTTGGTGACTTACACGGTGGCGTAGGTGTCCTCAATCTTGTCTCGCCAAGTACCTTGATGATTGATTGTTCAACCATTGATCCGGACTCCGCGCGATTAGTCGCCAATGAAGCGGCAAATAAACGCGTGTTGTTTGTCGACGCACCCGTTTCGGGGGGCGTTGCTGGCGCGAAAGCGGCGACATTAACCTTTATTGTTGGTGGTTCGGATCAAGCGTTTTCTAAAGCCAATGCGATTTTGCAGTATATGGGAAAAAATGTTTTCCATGCTGGCAAAGCAGGCGATGGTCAAATGGCGAAAATCTGTAACAACCTTATGCTCGGCATTTTAATGTCTGGTACGTGCGAGGCATTAAACCTAGGTATCGATCATGGACTCGATCCAAAAGTGCTATCAAACATCATGCTGCAAAGCTCTGGCCGAAATTGGGCATTGGAGCTTTACAATCCTTGCCCAGGCGTGATGGACAGTGCGCCAGCCAGTCACGATTACCAACCGGGCTTTATGAGCAAACTCATGCTAAAAGATCTCGGCTTGGGGTTAGATGCGGCGTTACAAACACATTCTTCGGTTCCGATGGGGTCGTTAGCGCGCAACTTATATTCTTTCCACAACGCGAGCGGCCACGGCGAGCTCGATTTCTCAAGCTTATTTGAGTTATACAAGAGTAAGAAAGGCTAGACTGAGTTTTGTGACAAACCAGCCCGAGATGGTGACCTAAAACGCGCATCATTTCGGCCAACTCAGACTGGTTGAGATAGAGAACATTACGAGCTATGGAGTGCACCAATATGGACATAAAAAGTAGTGTTATTGCCATTACAGGAGCAGGGCAGGGGCTTGGGCAAATGATGGCCATTACCCTTGCTCAAGCTAGCGCTGATTTAGCGTTGTTGGATGTAAACGCCAGTGGCTTAATGGAAACACAAGAGCAGTGTCGAATGCTGAGTGCGAAAGCGTTGACATATCAAGTGGATGTCACCAACGAAATCGACGTTGAAACCACGTTTGAAGCGATTATCCAAGATTTTGGTCAACTCAATGGGTTAGTCAATAACGCTGGCGTGTTAAGAGATGGGTTACTTGTAAAAGCAAAAGATGGCGTGATCAGTAAGATGTCTTTGGATCAATTCAACTTGGTCATGAACGTTAACGTGACAGGAACGTTTTTGTGTGGGCGTGAAGCTGCCGTCAAGATGATTGAGAGTGGCTCCCAAGGCGTTATCATCAATATTTCTAGTGTTGCGAGAGCTGGGAATATCGGACAAACCAATTATTCTGCGTCAAAAGCGGCGGTCGCGACCATGGCGACAACATGGGCTCGTGAGCTCGCAAGATACGGTATTCGCGCGGCGGCGGTTGCACCAGGTGTAGTTCATACCGCGATGGCAGAGCAAATGAAACCCGAAGCCATAGAGCGATTAGAAAAGATGATCCCAGTTGGCAGGATGGGCGAAACAAGCGAAATCGCGCATGCAGTAAAATACATTATTGAGAGTGATTACTTTACTGGCAGGGTTTTAGAAGTGGATGGCGGCATTCGTATGTAAGTGATCACTGAAATAAGGCTCTGATAGACCTGAATAATAAGTCTCTTTCCATTTCAACATTTTCTATGTTGTGGAGTGCTAACTCTGCGCAACCCAAATGTATTTACAACTTATGTTTGGATTTACCTTGAGAATGATTTCTCACAATCCAATAAAGAGATGTAAATACCACTCAAATATTAAGTGAAATCATTAATTTGATGCTGATCACACTTTTGGTTTTTTAGTTTCCGCTTCTCATTAAGGCTATCTGCGTAAATGAAGTTGATAGTCAGTCTCATCAATTTTAAGTTTCAACTATTTGTTTTTAAATAATCAATTGTTGAAGCACGAGAAATTCGTGTTGAGGTTAATATTCGATTTAAAGTGTGTAACTTCCATTAATGGAAGGTTAGTTTCCAGTTGTGGCTAATGAGCTTTAACTTTTTACTCCTCATAATGCGCCAAATGTAACATAGTGTTTCAAAGTGTAACAATAAACTCACACTAAGAGTGTGGTTTTGATCTCCACTCAATTCCGTTTTGTTTCGCTCTGAACCCGACGTTACTCATGCTCAACACATAAACATTCTAATGACTATAACAACTGGTTCTTGGCTTGATACCAATCGTATCGTAGCAAATAACGGTTCATTCTAGCTGGTTAAATGCTTGATGACGAAGTTGAAAAATTGTAAGTAGAATAACTACTTATCGAAGTTTTTTCTTGCTCTCATACATTACCTCTGCGCTATTTGTGAGCTTTTATTTACTTTGATTAGCATCTGCTTTGAAACCAGACAACCATCGAGAAAGTTAATGGAAGCCTCAAGATATAAACGCATCTTGTCGAGGGGAAGTTTGGCGTCCGTCATACTTATGCTCTCAGGATGTAATTCAGCTTTACTTGACCCCAAAGGTGCCATTGGTGTGCAAGAAAAAGAGTTAATTATTACTGCTCTTTTGCTGATGTTGATCGTTGTAATCCCTGTGATTTTAATGACGATTTACTTCGCTTACCGATACCGCGCCTCTAACACTGAAGAAGAGTACGCACCCGAGTGGTCACACTCGACCAAAATCGAAGTGGTGGTATGGACAATTCCAATCATCATCATTGCGATTCTTGCGACGATCACATGGCGTTCGACTCATGAACTAGAGCCCTCTAAACCATTGGAAAGTGATGTTAAACCAATGACCATCGAAGTGGTGTCACTCGATTGGAAATGGTTGTTCATCTATCCAGAAGAAAACATTGCGACGGTGAACTATGTGGCGTTCCCGAAAGATGTGCCAGTGCAGTTCAAACTGACTTCGGACAACATCATGAACGCGTTTTTCATCCCTCGCTTAGGTACACAGATCTACGCGATGCCAGGCATGGTTACCAAGCTTAACCTGATAGCGAACCACGAAGGTGACTACAAGGGTTTTGCATCGAACTACAGCGGCGAAGGCTTTTCGCAAATGAAGTTCACAGCTTCAGCAATGTCTGATCGTGCTGCGTTCCTAAATTGGGTGCAGAAAGTGAAGGCGAGCCCTGATCGTATTGAAGATTGGGAGCAATACAGCTCACTGGCAGCGCCAAGTATCGCAGAGCCAGTCACTTTGTTCTCTAGCGTTCCTCCGTTCTTGTTCACCGACGTTGTGACTCAGCATCCTGGTTCAATGAACTGTTTGCCTGAAAACCAAGGATAATCGTAATGTTTGGAAGATTAACTCTTGATTCAGTTCCATTCCACGAGCCTATTATCGTCATCACCTTAGCGGTTGTGGCGCTGGTTGGTTTAGCCGTAGTTTACGCGGTAACTAAAGCCGGAAAGTGGCAATATTTGTGGAATGAATGGTTTACTTCAGTAGACCATAAAAAACTTGGCTTCATGTACATCGCAGTAGCGATGGTGATGCTTGTTCGTGGTTTTGCTGACGCAGTCATGATGCGTAGTCAGCAACTCCTTTCTTCTGCGGGTGAAGCAGGTTACTTGCCACCGCATCACTACGATCAAATTTTTACTGCCCATGGCGTGATCATGATCTTTTTCGTAGCGATGCCATTGGTTATTGGTCTGATGAACATCATCGTGCCATTACAGATTGGTGCGCGTGACGTAGCTTTCCCGTATCTGAATAACTTGAGCTTCTGGCTGTTTGTTGTTGGTGTCATCCTAACAAACATGTCTCTCGGCTTAGGTGAATTTGGTCGTACAGGTTGGCTAGCGTATCCGCCGCTTTCAGGTATTGAGGCAAGCCCAGGAGTCGGGGTCGACTATTGGATTTGGGCGCTGCAGATATCAGGTGTTGGTACGACGTTAACAGGCGTGAACTTCTTCGCGACCATTTTGCGTATGCGTACACCGTCTATGCCAATGATGAAGATGCCAGTTTTCACTTGGGCGTCTCTGTGTGCAAACATTTTGATCATCATTTCATTCCCAATCCTAACGGTGACTATCGCTCTGCTAACGCTGGATAGATACCTAGGCATGCACTTCTTTACCAATGATCTTGGCGGCAACGTAATGATGTACGTCAACCTGATTTGGGCTTGGGGCCACCCAGAAGTGTACGTTTTGATCTTGCCAATTTTTGGTGTGTTCTCAGAAGTCACCGCAACCTTTTCACGTAAAAAGTTGTTCGGTTACACATCGCTAGTTTGGGCTACCGTAGTTATCACGATTCTTGCGTTTGTCGTTTGGCTACACCACTTCTTTACGATGGGGTCTGGCGCGAACGTAAATGCCTTCTTCGGTATTGCCACGATGATCATTTCTATCCCAACAGGGGTGAAGATCTTCAACTGGCTATTCACGATGTACAAAGGCCGCATCCGCTTTACGACGCCAATGATGTGGACGGTGGGCTTCCTTATCACCTTTACTGTTGGTGGTATGACGGGCGTACTAATGGCTGTTCCGGGCGCAGATTTCGTTCTGCATAACTCAGTATTCCTTATCGCTCACTTCCACAACGTTATCATCGGTGGTGTGGTGTTTGGATGTTTCGCTGCGATTACTTACTGGTTCCCGAAAGCGACCGGTTTCACCATGAATGAAACTTGGGGCAAACGCGCGTTCTATCTTTGGATTATTGGCTTCCTAATGGCGTTCCTACCGCTTTACGCGCTGGGCTTTATGGGGATGACTCGTCGTTTAAGCCAAGACATCAACCCTGAATACTTCCCACTGTTATCGATTGCCGCAGCAGGTACGGTTGTGATTGCGCTGGGCATATTGTCTCAGTTCATCCAAATTTACGTGAGTATCCGTGACCGCGAGCAAAACCGTGACCTAACTGGTGATCCGTGGGGTGGTCGTACTCTTGAGTGGGCAACATCGTCTCCACCGCCGTTCTACAACTTTGCACACCTGCCAAAAGGTGATGTGCTGGATGCCTTCTGGTACCAGAAACAAAGTGGCGAGTTCGATCCAACTAAAGAAGTGGAATACGAACGTATTCATATGCCAAAAAACACGGCAACAGGCATCTACGTGTCGGCTTGGTCGCTCCTATTTGGCTTCGGCATGATTTGGTACATCTGGTGGCTAGCGGCAGCAAGTTTGGTCGGTATTATCGTGACGTGTATTCAGCACAGCTACAACGATGACGTGGATTACTACGTGGAAGTTGAAGAGATCAAAGCAATTGAGGCCGAGCGTCGAGCTCAGCTTGAAGAAGCGAAGAAAAACTCAGTGAAAGACAGCGAAAGTAAAGATGATCTGGAGGTGACGTATGCAAACTAATATCGCAGCACATCACGACCATGATCACCACCATGACACGAATGGCAACAAGCTATTTGGCTTTTGGGTTTACCTGATGAGTGACTGCGTACTGTTTGCGACCTTGTTCGCGACATACGCTGTGCTGTCGAGCAATTCAATTGCGGGCCCAACAGGTAAAGACATTTTCGAACTCCCATTCGTTTTTGTCGAAACCATGCTGCTGCTGTTTAGCAGTATCACATTTGGTTTTGGCATTATCGCGATGAAGCGCAACAACGTTGCTGGTCTCAAACGTTGGATGTTAGTAACGTTCGCGCTTGGTCTTGGCTTTATCTGTATGGAGGTCTATGAGTTCCATCACCTGATTGAAGAAGGCTATGGCCCACAAACAAGTGCATTCCTATCGGCATTCTTTACGTTGGTTGGTACGCACGGCCTGCACG
The DNA here is from genome assembly GCF_009904725.1 of Vibrio sp. V43_P6S15P86. Taxonomy (NCBI): domain Bacteria; kingdom Pseudomonadati; phylum Pseudomonadota; class Gammaproteobacteria; order Vibrionales; family Vibrionaceae; genus Vibrio; species Vibrio sp. V43_P6S15P86. The sequence continues at coordinate 1,339 of NZ_WXWT01000297.1, read as the reverse complement.
TAACCTTTGGTCTGATTTGGTTGGCGGTAGCATATCACCAACTGTCGACGAAAGGTCTGAACGACAATATGGCAATGCGCTTTAACTGCTTAAGCCTATTCTGGCACTTTCTAGATATCGTTTGGATTTGTGTCTTTACCATCGTTTACTTACTGGGGGTAATGTAATGGATCAACATGTAGAAACCAGTGCGTCAGATTACGTGAAAGGCTTTATTGCCTCACTGATTCTGACGGTAATTCCGTTCTACTTTGTTTGGACGAAATCATTACCAGATACAACAACCTATGCGATTCTATTTGGATGCGCATTAGTGCAGATATTTGTTCACTTCAAATACTTCTTGCATATGGAAACAAAAACATCCGACGGACGTTGGAACCTTGTATCACTGATGTTTACCGCCATTGTTGTACTTATCCTTATCGCTGGCTCGGTATGGATCATCTACAACATGAACGTCAACATGAAGTTGTAGGCCAAGGTATGCTGAAAAGTTATTTGTCTATCACTAAACCGGGCATTATTTTCGGCAACCTGATTTCTGTTGCGGCGGGGTTCTTCCTCGCCGCAAAAACAGAACCAGCCAGTCTAATGTTGTTCGTTACGACGTTAGTTGGTGTAGGGTTAGTCATCGCTTCAGGTTGTGTGGTGAATAATATTTTTGATCGTGATATCGACCAAAAGATGGCACGTACACGAAATCGTGAAACAGTGAAAGGCAACATCAATATCGATATTGCGTTTGTTTATGCACTTGCTTTATTGCTGGTAGGAACCGCACTGTTATTTATCCGAGTGAACCCACTATCCGCTGTCGTCGTTTTGCTTGGCTACGTGTATTACGTGTTCTTTTACACGATGTGGTACAAACGTAACTCGGTGTATGGAACCTTAGTGGGAAGTATTTCAGGCGCAGTTCCGCCATTGGTGGGTTACTTGGCGGTAACAAACTTCATTAGCTTGGAAGCGATTTTACTCTTTACCATGTTCTGTCTCTGGCAAATGCCGCACTCGTATGCCATTGCCATGTTCCGGATGCAAGACTACCGAGAAGCCGGGATTCCCGTATTACCAGTTAAAGAGGGCATTCATAAAGCGCATCGACACATGAAAGCGTATGTCGTGGCGTTTGGGGCCGTATCGTTGGGGTTATTTTTACTTGGTGAAGCCGGGTATGAATACTTAGCGGTTGCAGCGGTTGTTTGCTTTATGTGGACGAAAGTGACCTTTCGCAGTATTGACGACAGCAACTACATCGCTTGGTCAAAGTCGGTGTTTAAAGTCTCACTGCTAGTGGTGATGGGGATCAGTGGTGTACTAGGATTAGAGCTTATTC